>NZ_JBFRJZ010000011.1:0-75061 GCF_041469125.1 Vibrio sp. 10N.286.51.E5
AATTTAAATTACAGGCTCGCATTATAGAAGCCAGCATGCTTTTTATGAAAGAAATATGCCTTACATCACAAGTGATTATATTACTAAAGATGTCATTAAATAGAACTCGGTTAACAACCGACCCGACAGAGTGTCTCTCTGGGCATTTTATTGCTGAGACTGATCAAAGCTAGTATCAAGCGCAACTCTATGGTATCTAAGGTTGGTGCTTGCATTGAATTCCCCCTAATTTCTCTGAAGTTAGTTAAGATAAGTCACCAAGCTCAATTCTACTAATGACTTCCAATACTTTGTGGTGTCCATGTGGCGTGTCTAGAACATCTAGCGGTGTTTCATTATTGAAAACAACTTTCGGTGTTGTGAGCCACTCTTCCGCCATTTGCGTATCACCTTCAAATAGCTTAAGCAACCTTACTCTTATGTTCTCATCAATATGTTCAATTTTCATGTGTTGCTCCTCCGAGCAGGCGAGGCTAGCCTCGCCAATTCAATAACCTTAATTAACTGATAAATCTTGCAGAAGATCGAAATCGCGTAATTTAGGCATTCCTATTTTAGGTGTTATTTCGTCGATAACACATACCCAACTAACGTAAAAAAGCTCACAGATGATCCTGTAAGCTTTTCGTTATTCATCACAATAGAAAAGACCTATTCCAATAGATCATTTTGAATATCATTGCTGTTCAATATGTTTGTCGTCACGCTCTTCAAGCTTGGACACAAACTTAGCTTGTGCTGAACGTTAAAAGCAAATTTGATGCTCGTTAAGTAATCATCAGTCCTCGGAACTGGTAAATCTGTCAGCTTTGCGAAGGTTTGATTTTGTTTCTCAACATACTTACCAAGGTCAAGTTGAATGATCTTGTTGCCATCAAGAACTTTATCATCCTTAAATTTACCTTCGATTACATCTTTACCAAGTATATAACCACGCTCTCTGAGCCTCTGTAAGCGGTTGTCTAGGAGCAATTGCACAACCTAAGCTACCCTTGAAACACACGATACAATCGCTACCAGACACGACTACGTAGTCGACAAAGCTGCTGATAAAACTATTATACCGACACCTTTCTTCCATTTTAGTAAAGTTTGCTTCTTTAAAGATGCTTAAATCTGGGGTTGATTGTGTTCTTAATAACATAGCTTGCTGCTGCTTAAGCTTCTCTTCTCTAATACACGCCCTATCTAGCTCTCTCGCAAGAGCCGATATCGCACTAGAGCTGCTTACATTTTCAAGCTGTTTCTTTAATTCACCAACTTTTCTATGCTCGTTATTCAACTCATGCTCCAAATCTGATAACAGATTCGTGTCAGTTGGTAAGTTAGCTCGTCGATTCAACTGCGAGTACTCTATAGATGAAAGGCTATCAACAAGCAGTTTTTCGACTGGAAGGTAATTTAGTGATCCATTGCGACCTTGGGTACATCCTCTGCCATCCAAGTAGTTTCTACAACGTAATTTTGGTTGGCCTCTATTTGACTTTGCAAAACTTAATGTTCCGCCGCACGTGGCGCACTTTAATAGACCTGCATACAAGTTTTTACAGTTATGAGATTTAGCCCCTTTCTCATATTTTGAGAAGCTCTCTTGTACTAGCGCAAAATCTGTCTTACTTATAGCTGCTGGATAATAATCAACTATCAAATTACCAAGTGGGACTTTTCGACGTTTTCCTGATTTATAATCATCAGTCTTTGGCTGAAAAACACCAATGCATTGCGGCATTTTCCAGTATTTTTCAATTAGTTTAGTGTTCCACGGCCGACCATTGAAATTCAAAATACCCTCACCATTCAGTTTGTTAGCAACGGATATTGCTCCCAAACCATATTTTATTCGCATCTTAAAGATACGTTTCAACACATCCACTCTATCAGGAATCAACTCAAACTTAGTTTTGCATGTAGAAATCTGCATCCAAGCAGGGCAAACGGTTGTGCGCTTTGCCCCTCCTTTTCGCTCCATTTCTCTTTTTTTGTTAAAGGTTGCGCGTATTCGATCTGATTTTTGCTGGCTTTCCATGTGAGCCAGATGAAAAGCAGCAGTTAAAAGTAAATCACTTCCCATATCTGCCTTCTCATCGTGATAGACGACAAGATTAAATCTTTGAATGGCAATATCGATTTTATATTGAGCTAACTCGAAGAAAATCATACGAGCCTTAGTTGGATCTAAACGACTAATTCTGTCAACGGCTTCGACAACTAATAAAGAATGTGCAGGTATTTTTCCTTCTCGAGCTGCTTGTAAGAATGCACCTAGCCCTGCGTTTTCGCTGGTATTTTTACCTAAGTACGCAGATAAACCTCTATCAACTATAATTTCATCTGCAATTTCATACACATAACTTTTTTGCTGTTCATCAGCTTGCCGATTTAGCTCCTCAACGAACTTTATACCTCTTTCTATCTGTCGGCTGATACCACCTCCTTGCTGCGCTTGAATACTCTTACTGACTCTTGAGTATATAAAAGACTCACGTATCGTTTTATTTATCATTTTATTATTTTGCATATTGCCTCTCTGTCAATTTGAATACATTTCAACAAATAGCACATGCAAGATCAAGGAGCAAACAGGTAAAACAACCGACAAAAAACCAATAAAATCAACTATATATAGGATGAGAATATAATTCACGACGAGATTGTAAATATTTAAAAAATGAATATTAATGCAGATTTAGCACGTGAGAAACAGATGAACATCTTTATCATTCGACAACATCACACTTACCAAGTTTTCTTCCAGGCAAAAAAAAGCCGCTGAAAATCAGCGGCTTAATCTACAATTTAATAAGAACTATTTAGTACTGTTTAGCAAAGCTACTGATTGCTGTACGATAACGAACTCTTCGTTGGTTGGGATAACCATTGCTAATGCGTTTAGCATTTCAGACTTACCGATGATGCCTTCAGCACCAAAGCGAGCAGATTCGTTACCTGCTACATCTTCAACGAAACCTAGAATCTTAAGGTTGTTTAAGATCTCACGACGAATTGGTAGAGAGTTCTCACCGATACCACCAGTGAAGATGATGCCGTCTAAAGAATCTAGCGTTGCAAGGTAAGAAGCAATGTATTTTGATACGCGGTAAGTAAACACCTCAAACGCAAGCTTAGCGCCTTCATGGCCCTCTTCCATTGCTTCTAAGATGCCACGAGCATCGCTCGTAAGACCAGACACGCCAAGGAAGCCAGACTCCTTGTTTAGAGAGTTAAATACTTGCTCTTGTGACCAGCCTTTCTTAAGTAGGTATTCGATGATGCCTGGGTCTAGGTCACCACAACGTGTGCCCATCATTAGGCCAGAAAGTGGTGTGAAGCCCATTGAAGTATCAACACTGTTACCGTCTTTGATTGCACATACAGATGCGCCATTACCTAGGTGAACAGAGATAAAGCTAGATTTTTCGATAGGCTTGTTAACCATCTTCGCAGCTTCACGGCTAACGAAGTAGTGGCTCGTACCGTGGAAACCGTAACGACGTACGCCGAAGTCTGTGTATAGCTCTTTTGCGATTGCACCAGTGAATGCACGTTGTGGCATTGTTTGGTGGAAAGCCGTATCAAATACAGCAAATTGAGGTAGAGAAGGGAAAGCTTCAATCGCAGCACGAATGCCGACAGCACCTGCAGGGTTATGAAGTGGAGCTAGGTCAGATAGGCTTTCAATTTCGTTCGTTACTTCTTCAGTAATACGAACGGTTTGAGTGAACTTCTCACCACCGTGAACGATACGGTGACCGATAGCCACGATATCAGCAGTGAAGCCTAGATCTTCCATCAGGCCAACCAATTTGCCAATGGCAATTTTGTGGTGGTTATCTTCGCCTTGAATGGCAATTTCAGTTTTCTCGCCTTGATATTTCCAGCTCATACGAGCATCTTCAAGACCAAAACACTCCCCTAGGCCACTTAATACTGCTTCACCAGAAACAGAATCGATTACAGCAAATTTTAGGGATGAACTACCCGAGTTAATAACCAGAACAAACGAATTAGACATTGGATATGGATCCTGTTTCAGTACGAATTGGATGAAGTGTTTACTTCAATTTTAGTTAAGTCCATTATTCAATAATTTTTGAATCTTTCAACTTTTGTTTTGAAAAAATCACTAAATGAACACAATTAAGTTGATCTTGGTCATTAAATTATTTATTTCGAGAGCGAAATTAAAAAATAGTTGAATAAGAAAATTAATGAACAGGTGACGCAAACGAGTGCTCACGTTATTTTTAACTTGATTCAGTTAATTAAAGCGACTCGAACAAATGCAGGTGATCCGCTTGAAAAACAACCACCCTTCCCTTTCGTCTGCTTATCATTACCGATAACTTTTTGCTCGATTTCTCAATTGCTCAGTGTTTGCATCAAAAAGCTCACTGAAGTTGAGAATAGTGATCTGATCTTATTTTGATTGCCTTCGAGCACAACTCTACGAATAGATGCACTGTAACGACGCTTAGATAGCCTTCACTCTTTGTTTCAGCATCTTGTAGCACGTTCTTTTGGTATAGGCTTAGAACGCGATACAGCTAAGTTTTGGCACTAACATTCGTTCTAGGCGCGATGCTTAGTTTCATGGACGAAGCATAGTTACAGGAACGAAGCTTGATTAAAGTAAGTTAGCTACGAATATCGAGCCAACCAAAGCTTAAGTTCAAATAGCAGGCACAAAAAAGCCGAGCATTACGCTCGGCTTTTAAATTCAGTGTCTAGACCTAAAGCGTCTAAGCGACAGGTTGATTAACCTTCGTTGCGCTCTGGACGACGACCACGGTTACCACCGCCATTGCCGTTACCATGGCCACGTTCGCCACGGAAGTTACCACGGTGATCGCCACCACGGTTACGGTCGAAACGACGTTCGCCATCACGTCCGCCAGCAGAGTTACCATCGCGAGCACCATCACGGTTGCCACGGTATCCACCACGACCGCCTTCACGGTTACCACCTTCGCGGTTGCCGCCTTCACGGTTACCACGGTAGCCGCCACCATCACGACCGCCACGGTTGCCACCACGGTTGCCATCACGACCGCCGCCGCCACGACGAGGCTCACGGAAGTCATTGAAATCAACAACTACAGCGCCAGCTTCTTTTTGACGAATGCGAAGTTTGCTTAGCTTACCAGCAGTTTCAGAGTTCATTGCTTTTGGCAGTTGAACGTAAGTAGAACCTTGGTCTAGCTTGATAGCACCGATAGAACCTTTAGTTAGGCCAAGTTCGTTTGCTAGTGCGCCAACGATGTCTTTAACCTGAACGCCTTGCTCACGGCCAACTTGTAGTTGGTAAGTATCCCAATCTTGAGTATTGAAGTTGCGACCACCACCGTCACGGCCGTTGTCACGATCTTCACGACGCTCTTTGCGACGGTTCTTATCACGCTCAATAGCAGCGATCATTGGGTCTTCGCCAACGTAGAATAGTGGGCTCTTACCTTGCTGACGCTTAAGAAGCATTGCAGCTAGAGTAGCAGCATCAACTTCTAGAGACTCTTGAAGAGTAGAGATAAGACCTGCAAAGTTTTCTAGTGCTTTGCTTTCTTTCTCAGTTTCAAGTTCAGCGCCAAGCTTAGCAACACGTGCAGCAGCAACTTGGTCACGTAGAGGAAGTTGAATTTCTTCCATTTGAGACTTAGTTACGCGCTCGATTGTGCGAAGCATGCGAATTTGGTTAGTGCGAACTAGTAGGATCGCTTTACCTTTACGTCCAGCACGGCCAGTACGACCAATACGGTGGATGTAAGATTCAACATCGAATGGGATGTCGTAGTTGAATACGTGAGTGATACGTGGAACATCAAGACCACGAGCTACAACGTCAGTTGCAACTAGGATGTCGATAACACCTTGTTTGATGTGATCAACAGTACGCTCACGTAGAGACTGAGGAATATCACCGTGCAGTGCAGCAGCTTTGAAGCCACGTGCAGATAGCCAATCAGCTAGACGCTCAGTGTCTTGACGAGTACGTACGAATACGATTGACGCGTCAGTTTCTTCGGTTTCTAGAAGACGAGACATTGCTTCGTCTTTTTCTACGCCTTTAACAACCCAGAAGTTCTGCGCTACTTTATCAACTGTGTGGTTAGTACCAGCAACGTCAACTTTAGCCGGGTTACGTAGGTAACGGTCAACAATAGTCTTAACCATTGGAGGCATAGTTGCAGAGAAAAGTACACGTTGTGCAGATTCTGGAGCTTGCTCTAGGATCCAAGTAACGTCATCTACGAAGCCCATTTTCAGCATTTCATCTGCTTCATCAAGAACAAATGTGTGTGCTTCATCTAGGTGTAGACGGTCACGAGTTAGTAAGTCTTTAACACGACCTGGAGTACCAACAACAATGTGAGCACCGCGGCTTAGAGCACGCATTTGGTCAACAATTGAAGCACCACCGTAGATTTCAATAACTTTAAGACCTTTGATATCACGGCCAAGGTTTTTGATTTCCGCAGCAACTTGAATCGCTAGCTCACGAGTAGGAGCCATGATGATTGCTTGTGGTTTGTGTTGGTTCAGGTTGATTTTGTTAAGTAAAGGCAGAGAGAATGCTGCTGTTTTACCAGTACCAGTCTGTGCTTTACCTAGTGCGTCACGGCCTTCAAGAAGAAGAGGAATAGCTGCTGCTTGGATTGGAGTCGGAGAAACGAAACCCATGCTATCAAGAGCTGAAAGAATGTTATCGTTTAGGGCTAATTCATTAAATTGAATTACAGATTCGGACATTGGGATCCCACTATATATAAGTAAACAAAAGGTCCCGGGAGCTCTATCAATTCCAATACTGATCCAATCAGATACTGATTCCATTCAGAGTTACGAAGCAGTAATAAAACACTTCAAGCCATTAGGGACGTCTAAGGGAGGCGGATTATTCCCTAAATGCATAAAAAAATCCAGAAAAAATTGAAATACATCACATATTTTTCGCTTTTACATCAATACTGGTTATCATATCGTCAAAACTTGATGAATATCTCGTCACAGCACCCATCTCCTAGCAAATTGACCTAGTTAAATAAGAGGGCAATTAATTAACGCTCACTTCGCCTTTAAGTAGTAATCAAGCCTCGCAATGATTATAGTGTGCTCAATTGTCCTCGATAGATAAAAGTCAAAATGTTTCAAGATAATCCTCTACTCGCTCAACTCAAACAGCAAATCCAAGAAACCCTCCCTAAAAAGGAAGGTACAATCAAAGCCACTGAAAAAGGGTTTGGTTTTCTCGAAGTTGATAGCAAAACAAGCTTCTTTATCCCGCCTCCGTACATGAAGAAATGTGTGCACGGTGACAAGGTGATTGCCATCATTCGCACCGAGAAAGATCGCGAAGTAGCAGAGCCTGAGGAATTGATTGAACAAGGCCTTACTCGTTTTATTGCACGAGTGAAGTTGTTTAAAGGTCGTTTGAACGTTGTTCCAGATCACCCACAACTGAAAAAGCTGCAACTTAAAGCGAAAGCAAAAAAGGGGCTAAACCCTGAAACGCTAAAAGAAGGCGACTGGGTTGTTGCTCATATCATTCAACACCCGTTAAAAGGTGACAACGGATTCTTGGCTCAAATCTCTGAAAAAATCACAGACGCTGACGACAAGATCGCACCTTGGTGGGTAACGCTGGCACAAAACGATCTACCAAACAGCGAGCCTGAAGGCATCGACAACTGGCTAATCAACGATGACGCCGATCTTGAACGTGTAGACATGACGCACGTCCCTTTTGTGACTATCGATGGCGAAAGCACAAAAGATATGGATGACGCGCTTTACGCGAAGAAAAAAGAGAACGGTGATTTTGAACTGACTATCGCAATTGCTGATCCAACGGCTTACATCTCTCCAGATGATGCGATGGATAAAGTGGCACGCGAGCGCGGTTTCACTATCTACCTTCCTGGTCGCAACATCCCAATGTTGCCTCGTGATCTTGCTGACAACCTATGTTCACTGATCGAGAACGAAGTTCGTCCTGCACTTTGCTGCACAGTAACGGTATCTAAAGATGGCGTTATCGGTGATGACATTAACTTCTTCGCTGCAAACATCAAATCTCATGCTCGTCTTGCTTACGACAACGTATCAGACTGGCTAGAAACAGGTGCATCAGAGAAATGGCAACCATCAGAAGAGATTGCTGCAATTGTTTCTGATCTTCACCAATTTGCTCAAGCACGTTCAGCATGGCGCTCAGCAAACGCTGTTGTGTTCCCAGATCGCCCTGACTACCGCTTTGAACTGAGCGAAGATAACGATGTTGTCGCTATCCACGCTGACATGCGTCGTAGCGCAAACAAGCTGGTTGAAGAATCAATGATCAGCGCGAACATCTGTGCGGGCCGAGTACTAAAAGAGAGCTTCAACCAAGGTGTGTTTAACTGCCATTCTGGTTTCAAGGCTGAGAAAATCTCCGACGTTCTTGAACTGGTAAACCCGCAAGCGGAAACGCCGTTCACTGAAGAGCAAATCATTTCTCTAGAAGGTTTTGCTACTCTACGTCGTTGGTTAGGTTCTTTAGATAACAGCTACTACGACAACCGTATTCGTAAATTCCAAGCGTATAGCGAGATCAGCAATGAGCCTGCACCGCACTACGCGATGGGATTAGATATTTACGCAACTTGGACTTCTCCAATTCGTAAATATGGCGACATGATTAACCACCGTATGCTTAAAGCACACATCTTAGGTAAAGCGCCAATTCAAACACCAGATGAAACTATCGGTGATGAACTTGCCCTGCACCGCCGTCACCACGGCATGGCTGAGCGTAATGTTGGCGATTGGTTGTATGCTCGCACTCTAGCCAATGCTCCAGCAGAAGAAACTCGTTTCCAAGCTGAGATTTTCGATATTAACCGTGCAGGTATGCGTGTACGTTTACTTGAAAATGGTGCTGCTGCATTTATCCCTGGATCTCTCATTCTTAATAATAAAGAAAGAATAGAGTGCAACGGTGATATGGGTACTGTATCTATCGATAAAGAAATGGTATACAAACTGGGAGACGTTTTAGAAGTAGTTCTCTCTGAAGTTAATCAGGAAAACCGTAACTTAGTAGCAAAACCTACTCAAGTATTTGCGGACTTGCCTAGCGAGCCTGAAACGACAAACGAAACCGAAGCTTAAAGGCTTTAACAGCTACAGCTTTCAAGGTTACGGCTTTCAAGGTCAAAGCTATCAAGGTCAAAAGCTTCAAAGGTTCACTTCTAAAGGCGCTAATTATTAGCGCCTTTTTTGTAAATGTCTCATGCTTAAACAATACTTAAAAAAAACAATCAATAAGCAATCAATTTACAACGTCAAAGAAGCTCACTATGTCATCAATCACAGTTACTCAGTTCAGAAACTTCATTCCCAGGAGACGAGAACGTTATCCTGCCTCTAAAAACGGTATCTTTATAGTGTCGAAAGGCAGCATTTCTTTTGTGTTGCCCAATGGTACTCAAGCCTCGTTGCAAGCGGGAGATTTCACCCTTTACAATTCTGGTCAGATTAAAGACATCACGGTTAACACTGAAAATGGCGAATTCAGCGCAACCTGCTTAGATTTTGATTTGGCTATCTTTCAAAAGTTCATTAATCAGTTCAGCGATTTAGAGTCCGCTCGAATCCCAGACAAGTACATTAAGTTCAATCAAACGGATACTGAGCTCTGTCAGTTGAAAGATCTCATCATGTCACTGGCCAACTCTTCTTCTCAGAATGACTACGCACTCACTCAATTAGGCTTAAGTTTGCTGTCTTTGATGGTGGAACAGTACCCAGCTCTATTGGCTATTATTGCTCGAGCTTCAAGGTTAACCGTGACCCAAAGAGTCATTCATTACATCGAGCAAAACATTGAAAACAATATCTCTTTGGATACGCTCGCCAGTTACATGGGAATGTCACCGGCTACGCTTAAACGTCGCTTATCGGCTGAAGATCTGTCGTTCTCAAACTTATTAAAGATAAAACGTATTGCTCATGCAGCCACTCAGCTAAGAACATCGGATAAGTCGATCACTCAAATCGCGTATGAGTCAGGCTTTAAAAGTGCCGCTCACTTCAGCACGGCCTTTAAAACGTATCACGGAAAAACACCAAAAGACTTCCGATCGCTAGTGGCACAAGCACAACTGCAGAGCGTAAAGCCGCAAGTTTAAAGAAACAAAGCGATAGATTGATGTGGACGTCTTAGTTGGGAACTGGTGTAAACCAAGTGGCTTCAATATTAAGCCACTTGGGTGTGGGATGAGATGATTTGGCTTTGGGATTCAGTGGTTGAGTTTTGATACTCATTGATTCAGCTTTGCGAGCAGGCCACCAGCAAACGTGAAAACAGAGTGACTATGACCAGAAGTACGATTTAGGGTCTTTTTCTATTTCCGCCAAAATAGCATCAAGATCCTTCGATTTAGGAAGGTACGGATACGGCCCCCAATTCACAGAGTCGGTTTCGACATCCCCTTCAAGCGGCACCATCACTAACCAACAAGACAGCGACTCATCAAAAGTCACGCAGACGATCTCGTTTGTATAATCACTGTGAGATGAGTCGAGTAGATAATGCGCCTGAGAAAACAGCACACCACCCTCACACTCTTCATATAGGGATTTGCCTAGCTCGACAGGTAAACTTCGATTTCGAGATGTACAGAGCCTCTCGGCCCCAATTAAAAGACGATTCAGCTCGATATGAATGACGGACATAACACCCCTTGTAACTTCATAGAAACTTCATAGAAACTTCTAAGTAGTGAATTCCTCTACTTAGCTTAGGACTCAACAAACATTTTAGCGAACAAGCGTAATCAAAATACCTGCCCTGCTCCCAGAAACGAATCTTGCTTTCGGAAACCCAGAAAGCTACGACTCATCAAGCGAACAGCTATACATCGAGAGTATGGAATTTCACAAAAGTGTCATATAACCGACCTATCATATGCGACAAATGTTATTAACTAGGAGTTGTTTATGTTACGAGTCGCGCTTGCCTCTCTTTTATCCTTAGCCCTGTCTTCTCATGCTGCTTTAGCACAAGAAACCACTATTTCGGGCTCCACTTCAGTATCACGAGTGATGGATGTATTAGCTGAGGAGTACAACAAGACTCACCCTGATAACTATATTGCGGTTCAGGGCATTGGTTCTACAGCAGGTATTACCATGGTTAATAAAGGTGTCTCTGACATCGGTATGAGCTCGCGTTATTTAACCGACCGCGAACAAGACGAGAAGTTGAAGGTATTTCCAATTGCCTTTGACGGCCTAGCTGTAGTAACTAACCGCTCAAACGCTGTAAGCAACGTTACACGTGAGCAGCTGTTCGATATCTACAAAGGCAAAATCACGAACTGGAAAGCTGTGGGTGGCGCAGATCAGCCTATCGCAGTTGTCACTCGCGAAGCGTCTTCTGGCTCACGCTATAGCTTCGAAAGCTTGCTTGGTTTAACGAAGATCATTAATGACCGTCTAGTGTCTGACATCAACCCAAATAACTTGGTTGTAAACAGCAACAGCATGGTTAAAACGATTGTTAACCATAACCCACACGCGATTGGTTTTATCTCTGTTGGTTCAATCGACCGTTCGATTAAAGCAATTACATTTGAAGGCGTAGAGCCAACATCTAAGAACATTGCTAACCACAGCTATGAATTGGCTCGCCCATTCTTGTTGCTGCACAAGACAGACTCAGTTTCTGACGAGAGCAAAGACTTCATCAAGTTCGTGAAGTCAAAGCAAGGGCAAGACCTTATCGAAGAGTACGGCTACACTCGCATTAAATAAGTGAGTGAGTTTTATCTTATGAAAAAAAAGAGAGAGCATTAAGCTCTCTCTTTTTTTTTGGAATCTATATGGTTCGTTTAGAAGTGAAGTTGAATCACTGAAACGATCACAGCGCCAGGACGACGAATACCTTCGATTTCGACGCGAATTTCACGTTCAATCTCTAGGCCTTTCTTAATTGGCGTTACTTTTGTTAGCGTACTTTTAGCACGAACATTACTGCCCGATTTAACAGGGTATGGGAAACGTACTTGGTTAAGACCAATGTTTACGACCATCTTCGCTGTTGGGAATTGAGACTTGTCAGGGTCAACACTGTCAGTCAATCGAGGAAGCAGAGATAAAGTTAAAAAACCATGTGCGATGGTTGTTTTGAACGGAGAGTCTGTTTCCGCTTTTTCAGGCTCAGTGTGAATCCACTGCATATCTTCAGTAACAAGGCCGAACTGGTTAATACGGTCTTGACTTACATTGATCCAGTCGCCAGTATGGATGACTTCACCGATCTGTTGATTAAGCTCATCAAACACAAGTTGTGCTTCTGGCTTAAGTACGATCGGCTGTTCCACCGGCATCTCTGGTGCATCTTCATTGACAGCAGGTTTGTGGTGATCACGAACCCACGCAAAGAAATGGCTATTTTGCGTACGATTAAGAAAGTCGCCCCAGTAATCTCTAAGAGCTGGAGACATCCATTGCATAAACTCTGAGTGTTGCGAAGACATGCTATCGCCTCGGTGTTTAAATAAATCAATGACTTTCATAAGAACCTCAATGCACAAAAAATTTCAATATAACTTCGTAATTTTGAAACACTTCACACTATTGTGCAAATGTTTTCGAGCATACAACCGTTAGCTGAACCTTGTTAAAATCATATTAAACATATACTTACCAATAAAACATCATTTTATTACAAAACCCAAATTAGAGTGTTAGCTCTATCACATGACAAACATTTGTTTATATAAAAGGCGTTTTTATTCATAAGTGGAATAAAAAAAGGCTTAGCGCAATGCTAAACCTTAGTTTTTACAAGGAATTAGTTTTCCGAGGGTTGGTCTTGTAAGAGACGAATCTTACAAGACACTCAATCCCCTATTCGTCATCAAGCGGAACCAGCTTGGTATTACCACCGTGTGCTTTCTCACGCTTACGTTGCACGAATGCGTAGAAGCCAGGGATTAGGAACGTACCCGCCAGTAACACACATAACAGGCCGCCGATCAGTGAAATACCCAGAGAGTTCTGACTCACGTGACCTGCGCCCGCAGCGAAGATAAGCGGGAAGATACCTAAGATGAACGACCAAGACGTCATGTTCACAGCACGGAAACGCAGTGTACCGCCCTTCACCGCTGCATCTTCAATCGGTGCGTCTTTCTCTTCACGCTCTACCTTTGCGAATTCCACAATCAAGATTGCGTTCTTCGCGGCCAAGGCTATCAAGAGAACCAAACCTATTTGTGCATAAAGGTTCAGCGGAGTGCCCGTTAGATTCAATGCCAAGAAGGAGCCTAAGGTTGCGACAGGTACCACGAGGATAATCGCAATCGGAATTGTCCAACTCTCGTATTGAGCCACCATAAACAGGTAGATGAAGATCAGAGCCAGTGCGAAAGCAAAGATCGCTTGGTTACCTGCTAGTACTTCTTGGTAAGCCATGCCTGTCCATTCGTACTGATACCCCTGAGGCAATACTTCTGCAGCTACGCGTTCCATTGCCGCAATCGCATCACCACTTGAGTAACCTTCTGCAGGTTGACCTTGAATCACGGCACTGCGGTACATGTTGTAACGCCATGCTACATCTGGTTCGAAGATCTGATCGTAAGTCACCAATGTGCTTAACGGGATCATCTCGCCATTAGACGAACGAACGTGGAATCGTTGTAGGTCGTCCATGCTGCTACGGTGTTCACTGTCAGCTTGCATGGTTACGCGGAAGTTCTTACCAAACATGGTGAAGTCGTTCACGTACAACGAACCAAGGTTACCTTGTAGTGTTTGGAAAATTTCCGACAACGGAATACCTAATTGCTGCGCTTTCTCACGGTCAATATCGACATAGTAGTGAGGTACGTTCGCACGGAAAGTACTGAATGTGTGTGAAATCTCAGGCTGTTTGCTCGCCTCAGCTATCACGTCATTCATCACCATCGCTAGATCAGTTCGGCTACGACCTAATGTATCTTCAAGAACGAATTCAAAACCAGACGCTGCACCCATACCCGGTACTGCAGGAGGCCCCATCGCAAACACGACAGCTTGAGGAAGTTCAGTCGCAGCACGACCATTAATACGCTGTGAGATAGCCTGAGCAGAGTGTTGACCATCCAGTGCATTACGCATGTCCCAATCGTGAAGCTTGATGAACATTGACGCACCATTCGACGCAGAAGCGCCCGTCATAAATGCGTAGCCGTTAACCAGTGTTACGCCATCAACACCCGGCTCTTGTTCAACCATTTCAAGCAGCTGCTTAGTCACTTCTTCGGTTCGAGACAAGGATGCCGCGTCAGGAAGCTGAACGTTAACCAGCAAAATGCCTTTATCTTCTTGAGGTACAAACGCCGTAGACGTTGTCTTCGCAAAATAAGTCACAGCCGCCAAAGCCACAAAGAAGAAAGTGAACAGCAGAACGCCTTTCTTAACTAAGAAGCCAGCCACTTGACCGTATTTGTTAGTAACAGACTCTAGACCACGGTTAAATGCTTGGTACCAACGCGCCGTGTTACCACCACCCTGCTTAAGAACCAGTGAACACAATGCAGGTGATAGCGTTAATGCGTTAATTGAAGAGATAACAACCGCGATACAGATAGTCAGAGCGAACTGACGGTACATGATGCCGGTAATACCAGGAAGCATTGCAACAGGGATGAATACCGCAAGTAGAACTAAGGTCGACGTAATGATCGGCCCCGTTACTTCTTTCATCGCAATAAGCGTGGCTTTACGCGGTGAAATGGTTGGGTCTTTAGCCATTGTGGTATCAACGTTCTCGATAACCAAGATCGCATCATCTACTACGATACCAATCGCTAGTATCAAACCAAACAGGGTTACCGTGTTGATGGTGAAACCCGTCATCTGCATGATGGCAAACGTACCAATCAAAGATACCGGAATCGCAACTACAGGAATCAAGGTTGCACGCGCACTACCCAAGAACAGGTACGTTACCGCAATAACCAGCAAGATGGCTTCGATTAAGGTCTTTACTACCCCTTTGATCGACTCAGCAACAAACAGTGTAGTGTCGTAACTTGCTTCATACGCCACGCCTTCTGGGAAGTTCTTGCTTAAGTTTTCCAGCATCGCCATCACAGCTTTGCCACTTTCCAGCGCGTTAGCGTCTGATTGAAGTGACAGCGTTACGATCGACGCATCTTGACCACGGTATTTACCATTACCGTCGTAGAACTTTTTACCAAGCTCAACACGTGCAATGTCTTTTAAGTAAACCGTTGAACCGTCTTGAGTTGCACGAAGAACAACATTTTCAAACTCATCAGCTGTTTCTAATCGGCCTTTTGTTACCAAGTTGAACTGCACTTCTTGTGCGTTGTTATAAGGTGCAGCACCAATACGGCCTGCAGCAACTTGAACGTTCTGCTCTGCCAACGCGCGATTCACGTCTGAAGTGGTGATATTGAGGTTAGCCATTTTCTCAGGATCTAACCAAACACGCATCGCGTATTCACCACCACCCAACACGTTAACTTCACTGATGCCCTTCACACGAGCCAGTTGGTCTTTAATGTTTAGGTTAAGGTAGTTGATCAAGAATTGATCGTCGTACTCACCGTTTGGCGAATAGAAGTTCAATACCATCAAAAGGTCTGGTGAACGCTTTTTAACGGTGACACCCACCATTCGAACTTCTTGCGGAAGCTTCGATTCGATTTGAGCAACTCGGTTCTGAACGTTGACCTGAGCCATATCTGGGTCAGTACCAACATCAAAGGTCACATTAAGGTTGTATGAACCATCGTTAGCGCTTTTAGAAGACATGTAGATCATATCTTCAACGCCGTTAACCGACGTTTCTATGGGGTCGGCTATCGCCTGTTCCACCACTTCAGCACTTGCGCCCGTGTAGAATGCCGACACACTGACCGACGGTGGACTAATTTTTGGATATTCAGCCACTGGCAAGATAGCGAGAGAAATCGCACCCGCCAGCGTTAAGATTATGGATATAACAAGGGCGAACTTAGGCCTTTGAATAAAGAAACGACTTAACATAAATAGTCCCCTTACTCAGCTTGTTCAGCAGAAGCTTGAATACGAACAGACATACCATTACGTACACGCTGTAGGCCTTGAGTGATGACTGCGTCGTTTTTCTCTAATCCAGAATGAACAATCACACCACCTTCAACCTGACGACCCATTTCGATGTTTCTACGCTCAGCCACAGGAGCAGCTTCGCCTTCAACTAACACCATAACAAAGTCGCCTTCAAGGTCGGTTTGAACCGCGCGGCGAGGAATGGTTACGACATCAATAGATTGCTTCTCACGCAGATCAACACGAACGTGCTGACCAGGAAGCAATTGCTGGTCTGGGTTATCGGCAATAGCGCGCATCGCGATCGTACCAGTGTTTAGGTTGATACGGTTGCCCAAGAAATCGAGCTGACCTAGATGTTCGAATGCTTCGCCATTTTCAAGCATGATTTGAACTTCAACACCTGCAGAGTCGCTGCTGCCATCGCCTTCGATGCGGTCCATACCCAGCTCAATACGCTCTCGCTCACTGATGCTGAACGATGCGTGGATTGGGTCTAGGCTAACCAAAGTCGTCAGTACACCTGAAGACGGCGAAACCAGATCACCCGTGCTCACTTTGGTATCGCTAATACGGCCAGAGAAAGGCGCGATGATTTTGGTATGAGAAAGCTGAACATTCGCAGCATTAAGCTGTGCTTGGCTTGCTTCAAGCTGTGCTTGAGAACCTAACAAGTTTGCGGTTAATGCATCGAATTCAGATTGAGAAATACTGCCCTTAGGAAGTAGGTTCTTACCACGATTGAAATCAAGTTCGGCTTTTTTAAGGTTGGCATTCGCTTGAGCAACAGCCGCTTTCGCGCTTGCTACTTCTGCTTCAAATGATGAAGGCTCAATTGAGTAAAGCAATTGCCCCTTCTCGACCATTTGGCCTTCTTTGAAATGGCGGCTTTGCAGGTAGCCAGAAACTTGTGCAGTAATTGCCGTGTCTTCAACGGCTTCAATACGACCGATGTACGACTTACTTTGTTGGTGAGAAACGACGCTAACATCCTGTACAGCTACGAGAGGTAAAGGCGCTTGCTTGGCATTCTGAGCATCTTGCCCACATCCAGCAAGAATAAGAGAGCTTGCAAGAGCCGTAAGGATTAACTTTTTACGCATGGTTATACCGTCACTTATGAGAAATTGAACAGCATAAAAGTTACGTAACACAATTGCTTCAAATGTCCGAGGAATATCAATTATAACTGGCCAAAGTGTATCAATATGTTAATTGAAACCAAGTGCTTATAAAGTGATTACAAACACGCTACAATTCCTAAGTAAATCAATCTCTCAGCTTTTGTTCTCTATGGATATTGTCTAACATAATGTATTGTCAGACAGATAAGCATTCACATTTAATTGTTAAGGAATTCTCATGATTTCAAAATGGGCTAAACGTTTCTATCAAATGGCGGAATTGGTCGGTTCTTGGAGTAAAGATCCTTCAACTCAAGTCGGCGCCGTAATCACTAAGCACAACCGCATTGTTTCTGTTGGTTTTAATGGCTACCCACATGGCGTGTCTGATAGTGCGGATACTGATGACAGAGAGATGAAGTACCTCAAGACACTTCACGCTGAAGAAAATGCGATCTTATTCGCCAAGCGTGATTTGGACAGCTGTGAAATCTGGGTGACTCACTTCCCTTGCCCAAACTGCGCAGCGAAAATCATCCAAACCGGTATTTCTGCGGTTCACTGCCCAGAGCAAAGTGAAGACTTTCTTTCTCGCTGGGGAGACAAAATCAAAGTGAGCCAAGATATGTTTGAACAAGCAGGCGTAAAAGTCGATTGGTTGCCACTGGCTGACCTAGATTAAACGAACAGATAGTTAGAACAAAAAAGCCGAGAGTCGATATTATCGCTCTCGGCTTTCTTTTGTTTGGGGCTCAGCGGACTGCAGGATTAAGCACTGACAGGAAATGCTTCAGCGTATGCTTCCATGAAATCTTTACGAATCTCTTGCTCTAGATGAACCGCCTTCTCGGTTGGACAGAAAATCATAAAATGGACTTCTTGCTCACCTGTCGAACTGCTTGTGATATGGATGTGAGGCTCAGAACCCGGAAGGTCAACACCAGCGTGCTTTTCGATCACACCGTTGTAACGGCGAGCAACATCGATAAACTCTTCGCAATGCTCTTCAATTTTCACAATAAGACCCGACAGCATAGGGTATAGGTTTACAAAGTCTTTCACCGTCACAAAAAAGTTATGATAAACATAACGCTTCATGAAGTTGAGGTTCTTAACTGGATAAGTGAAGAACATGCTATTAGGCAGCGTGGCTGTCTTGCCAGTGAAGTGATATTGCCCATGATACAAATCGATTTCTTGAATCACGGTCGCCATCAGATTGTGCTCAATCACTTCACCGCTGATTTTACCCACTTCGATCCAGTCGCCAATTCTAAATGAACGAGAACTCGCACGCTGAATAGAACCGGTGAAACACAAAATGATCTCTTTTGAAGCCACTACTATCGCAACAGCAATGGCCGTGACAGATAGCGCAAACTCGCTGATTTCGGATTTCCACAGCACAAATAACGTCACAACAATAATCGCGAATGTGCCGTTTTTGGTTCGTGACATCCAGTTACGTTGGTCTTCACTAAGGAAAGCAACATCACCTCTTATTTGAGATAAGGTGATTCGGCGAATGATTAAAATAATAGTGACAATCAACGCACTAAAAATAAACTTATGAGCGAGTAGAAAATCAATTACTTGCCACAACTTTTCCATTACTTATTCCTTAGCATTACAACAGTTAGCCTTACAACGGTTAGCTCTACAAGAAAGCCGCTAATATCTTTTCTATGAAAAAGCGCTCAACTCCTGAGCGCTCGTTTACAATCTGGTATTAGCCTAGCTAAGGCTATCATTTTATCTTGGCAGAAGTAATAAATTGACCAAAAGTTTCACACCAAATCACAACCGTATTAAATCGATTAAGATCAGAACCTTCGGGAAGCTCAACCATAAAACGGTCGAATGTTTTCACATCTCCGACTCTCAGTAACTCGCTCTTGCTGTCATTGAAAGCTTGCTCGGTTTCAATGAACTTAGGTGAGAGGTAGACCTTGTAATCAGGCCCCGGCGCCAATTCACCTTCAAAAGCGATCGCACTTTCAGACACAGAAACGATACCTTCTCCCCAGTGCAAGAAGTCACTGTCTTGTCGATCTTTAGTGAACTCACCCGTGTAGATAGCCTGCTCACTGATCGCTTCAACAGAACTTGAGGAAGGAGAATCAGGCTCAATCAAGATAGGTAATGCGTAAACACCCAGCCCAAAACCAAAAGCACCCACGGCTAAGTGGGTGCAAAGTAAAACTAACTTTTTCATTGCGTACTCCCTTATGCTTAAAGAGAGTATTATTGAATACTCTCAAAAATACAAAGAGATATAACGCTCTGATGTTCTATTTTTGGTAATGCGTTGCTGTACGTTGTGACAGTTCAACAATCACTTTTACCGCTTGCTCCATGCCTTGAATGGTAATGAACTCATGAATACCGTGGAAGTTGTAACCGCCAGTAAAGATATTCGGACATGGTAGCCCCATGAAAGATAAGCGAGCACCGTCTGTACCACCTCGGATTGGTTTAACCATTGGCTCGACATTGCACTCAATCATCGCCTGCTTGGCCAATTCAATAATATGTTGATGCGGTTCAACCATCTCTTTCATGTTGAAGTAGCTATCGGTTAGCACCAGCTCAACACGGCCTTTCTCAAGGCGCTCATTCAGCTCATCGACTTTCTGCTGCATGAATGCTTTACGCGCTTCTACACCCTCACGTTCAAAATCACGGATGATGTATCCCAGTTCAGAGCGAGCCACACCCATTTCCGCCGATTTCAGGTGGTAGAAGCCTTCATAACCTTCTGTGCACTCTGGTGTTTCTTGCGCAGGCATCATCAATTGGAATTGCGCTGCAATGTTCATCGAGTTCACCATTTTATCTTTTGCGGTGCCCGGGTGAACGTTCACGCCATGACAGATAACATCGGCGCTCGTGGCATTGAAGTTCTCAAATTCCAACTCCCCTACTGGGCCACCATCGATGGTGTACGCCCACTCGGCGCCAAATTTTTCAACGTCAAACAGGTTCGCACCGCGACCAATCTCTTCATCCGGCGTGAAACCAATGCAGATGTCGCCGTGTTTGATGTCTGGATTCGCTTTCAGGTAAGCAATTGCACTGATGATTTCAGCGATGCCCGCTTTGTTGTCGGCACCAAGCAGAGTTGTGCCGTCAGTCGTAATCAGGTCGTGACCATGTAAAGAATCAAGATCTGGATACTGGCTTGGGTTCAAACTCTCGCCACTTTCCCCTAATTCAATCGTTCCACCTCGGTAATCTTTAATCACTTGTGGTTTCACGTTGGCGCCTGATGCGTCAGGAGCGGTATCCATGTGCGCCACAAAGCCAATCGCAGGCACATCGTAATCGACATTCGACGGCAGTTTCGCCATCAAGTATCCATTGTCATCTAAAGACACATCAACTAAGTCTAATGCCACCAATTCTAACTTTAAGGCTTCAGCAAAGGTAATTTGACCCGGTGAACTTGGGCATTGCTGATTAGAAGGATCGGATTTGGTATCAAAAGTAACGTAATTCAGAAAACGTTCTACAAGCTTTTCCATAATTCATCTCACCATGGATTAAGTAATTGATTTACTGACTTAATTATTATGTCGATAAGTGATACATCGTTAAATAAATACGAGCACAGAGTCAGTAGCGAGGGTTTTCATCTTACGCCCCTGACCATGTATGTAATTGCTCTAAATCATTATTGTGCGAAATTAGATGCGCTTCCTATACTTGAAAACAGAG
This sequence comes from Vibrio sp. 10N.286.51.E5, assembly GCF_041469125.1. NCBI lineage: Bacteria > Pseudomonadati > Pseudomonadota > Gammaproteobacteria > Vibrionales > Vibrionaceae > Vibrio > Vibrio sp. 10N.286.51.E5. The sequence continues at coordinate 20,925 of NZ_JBFRJZ010000011.1, forward strand.
GGTTTCGTCAGTTCAACATTGCATACGGATGATAAGAGATCGCTTTGTACGCATTCTACGCCCTCCGCTCTCAGCCTAACAAAAGTACAAAGTGGATGATGATCACAATTTATCCTTGATGCAGAATCTGTCATACGTTACACGGAGACACAGTTATGACGATTAATAAATATTTCATTTTCTCTCCTCAAGCCTCTGAGGAAACGCTTCGACCAGTATTAACTGAGAAAGAAGTTCAAAGGCAGGAAGCTCTAAGACAGGCGCAGATCCAGGGTGGATTAGACACAAACGCGACCTCGTAACTCAATGAATACCTAGCACTATTAAGACCCCTATAAAAAAGCTCTACGCTCTATCCGGTAGAGCTTTTTTTTATTTTTGATCTGTTCTCCTCTCCCCCACTCCCAAACAAGCTGAACATTAAACCTTCGCTCATTGCTTGTTGTTCTTCACTTCTCGATCACCGTTTGGCTCATAGTCTCTCGCGAATGTATTTTCACGCATTGCACACTCTAGCTTGCAGCGCTGAGAAATGACTCACTAAACTCCCCGATGCCATACCTTGTCGTGTCATTTTGTGCTAATAATTCATATTCGTTTTCATTCCTCACTCGCCCTCTTTTCAAAACTATAATGCGAGTACCAGAGAACCTAACCACAGGAACCCCGAATTCAATGGAATATTCAAAGCTAGGAAGTAGTCAAATTCCCGTTTCCCGTATCTGTCTTGGCAGCATGACTTGGGGGCTACAAAATACGCAGCAGCAAGCCGACCAACAGATCGAATACGCATTAAGCCAAGGTATTAACTTTATCGATACTGCAGAGATGTACGCGGTTCCACCTTCTCCAGATACCTACGGAAAAACAGAAGCGATCATTGGTAACTGGTTATCGCGTAACCCACAGCGTCGACAAGAGTTGATCATTGCGAGCAAAATTGCCGGGCCAGGGCTTCCTTGGGTTCGAGATGGCGGCCCGATAACGGGTGAAGCGGTGATCGCAGCCGTTGACGCATCATTAAAACGCCTACAAACAGACTATATCGACCTTTACCAACTTCATTGGCCAAATCGTACAACGCCTCACTTTGGTAAGCATTTCCCGAATCACATTCGATTCAGTGATATTGACCGAAAGCAGCATGAAGCTGAGATGTTGGAAATCCTACAAGCACTGGCAAGCTGCATTAAGGCGGGGAAAATTCGCCATGTCGGGCTTTCAGATGATTCTACTTGGGGCATTAACACATACCTCAAGCTGAGCGAAAAACACGATTTGCCACGTATGGTTTCGATTCAGAATGAATTTAGCCTACTGCACGCAAAAGACTGGCCATATCTGATTGAGAACTGTGTGCATGAAGATGTCGCTTACCTGCCATGGTCACCTTTAGCTGCAGGCATGTTGAGTGGAAAGTACATTGATGGCGCAAGACCGGAAGGCAGCCGTTGGACTTACATGCAACGTAAAGGCATTTTCCGTGACACTGAATCTGCCAACGAAGCGGTTAAAGGCTATGTTGAAGTAGCAAACGCTCATGGATTTACTCCGAGCCAACTGGCATTGGCATGGTGTAATCAAGTTGATGGGGTGACGTCCACCATCATCGGTGCAACGACCATGGAGCAATTAAAAGAGAACGTAGCCGCTTTTAGTAAACCGCTATCAGAAGAGATCCTGACTGATATCAACACAGTATTTAAACGCTATCCTGCTCCGTATTAGGCTGCCAGTTCAGCTTAACTTAGGTGAGTAAATCCCATAAGAGCGCGCTATTTAGTGCGCTTTTCTTTTTTAAGTGAGTTGCTTTTGCTTTTTATGTAGATCGCATTGAGTCATCACGCTTTTGGTTCGCTAACCTTTGCTCTATAATGCGCGGGCTTATATCTAGGATAAAAACATGATTTCAAAAAACCAATTAAAACTCCTTCGTGCTTTGGGCCAAAAGAAACAACGTAAAGCCCACGGCCTGTTTCTAGTTCAAGGTGAAAAGAACGTTCTTGAGCTGTTCAATAGTGACTTAGTCGTGAAGAACGTCTTTGCTACCGCTGATTTCTTATCTGAAAATCATGCTTCACTGATTGAGTTTGATTGTGTTGAAGCCTCGCTGGATGATCTAACCAAAGCAAGTACTTTGGTGAGTAACAATGCCGCGATTGCAGTTGTTGAGATCCCAACGTTTGAACTACCAGAAGCGACAGGACTGATGATTGCACTTGATGGCGTTTCAGACCCTGGCAACCTAGGTACGATTATTCGCGTAGCAGACTGGTATGGCATCAAGCATATCGTTGCGAGCAGCGATTGCGCAGACCCATACAACCCTAAAACTATCAGCGCGACTATGGGCAGCTTTGGCCGAGTACACGTAAGTCAAACTGACTTACCAGCTTACTTAGAGCAAGCGAATCTACCAGTTTACGGTGCATTTTTGGAAGGCGAAAGTGTTCATAAGACTGACTTCACTGCAAATGGCATTTTGCTGATGGGCAGCGAGTCTCACGGCATTCGTGAACACGCCGCTAAATACGTGACAGATAAGATTACGATTCCAGCATTCGGTGGCGCAGAGTCTTTGAACGTTGCAATGGCGACTGGCATCATTCTCGACAACATGCGTCGTCAGCACAGCTAGGTCTCATAAGCTAACGATCCAGTCGACAATGTTCAAATATTAAAAAAGGCGTATTGATTAAATCAGTACGCCTTTTTATTTGAGTTCTTTTCAACAATTACTTTTCTAGCATTGCCAACTTATCAGACACACCATTCCACTTTTCCGCATCATCCATCGCTGGTTTTACTTCCGTTTGCACAGGCCAAATCTCAGCAAGTTCTGCGTTCACTTCAATGAAAATCTTTTGATCTTCAGGCAGTTCATCTTCTTGGAAGATTGCTTGAGCATCACATTCAGGTACACATAAACCACAATCGATACATTCGATCGGGTTAATTACCATGAAGTTTGGGCCTTCATGGAACGCATCTGCGGGACACACTGCCACACAGTCTGTGTATTTACATTGAATACAATTATCGCCTACGACAAATGCCATGATGCTCTGCTCTATAAGTTAGTCAAAATTGAAGAATGGGGATAATACTCATCCCAAAGCAAAATTCAACATCATACGGCTCTAATATCGTGTCTATTTGCTCCATGTTTCCAAATTAGTATGACAGATAAATCAATTTCTCGTAAAATGCGCGCCATTGTGAGCTTATCGCTTCTTTGAACATCAGCGTTTCCATCAAACTCTGTATTAAGAAACGATCTAGCTAAGACACCTATAAAAACGAGACATCGAAATGATACGTTTAACCGAAATTAAACTCCCACTAGACCATGAAGAGTCTGCTATTCAAGACGCTATTGAAGCGAAACTTGGTATTAACTCTGATCAGGTACTCTCTTTTAATATCTTTAAACGTGGCTACGATGCTCGTAAGAAATCAAAGATCTTACTTATCTACACGCTTGACGTTCTCGTTGAAAACGAAGCTGAGTTGTTAGAACAATTCATTAGCGACCCGCACGTAAAAGTGACTCCTGATATGGAGTACAAGTTTGTTGCTAAAGCGGTTGAGAACCAAACTGAGCGCCCTGTGGTTATCGGTTTTGGCCCATGTGGTCTATTCGCTGGCCTAGTGCTTGCTCAAATGGGTTTCAACCCAATCATCGTTGAGCGTGGTAAAGAAGTTCGTGAGCGTACGAAAGATACCTTTGGTTTCTGGCGTAAGCGTACGCTGAACACAGAATCAAACGTACAGTTTGGTGAAGGCGGCGCAGGTACTTTCTCTGACGGTAAGCTGTACAGCCAAGTTAAAGATCCAAAGCACTACGGCCGTAAAGTAATTGAAGAGTTCGTTGCTGCGGGTGCACCAGAAGAAATTCTATACGTAAGTAAGCCGCACATCGGTACCTTTAAACTGGTTACCATGATCGAAAAGATGCGCGCTTCTATCATTGAACTTGGTGGCGAAATCCGTTTCAGCACTCGTGTTGACGACGTTCATATGGAAGATGGTCAAATCACTGGCCTAACGCTTTCTAACGGTGAAGAGATCAAATCTCGTCACGTGGTATTGGCTGTTGGCCACAGTGCTCGTGACACGTTTGAAATGCTGTACGATCGTGGCGTTTACATGGAAGCGAAGCCTTTCTCTGTTGGTTTCCGTATCGAACACAAGCAATCGATGATCGATGAAGCTCGTTTCGGTAAGAACGCAGGCAACCCAATCCTAGGTGCTGCGGACTACAAGCTGGTTCACCACTGTAAGAATGGCCGCACTGTATACAGCTTCTGTATGTGCCCAGGTGGTACTGTGGTTGCTGCAACGTCTGAAGAAGGCCGCGTAGTAACGAACGGCATGAGCCAATACTCTCGTGCAGAACGTAACGCAAACAGCGCGATCGTTGTAGGTATCGACCCAGAGCGTGATTACCCAGGTGACGCACTGGCTGGTATCCGTTTACAACGTGAACTAGAAAGCGGCGCTTATGTTCTTGGTGGTGAAAACTACGATGCACCAGCTCAAAAAATCGGTGACTTCTTGAAAGGTCGCGATCCAAGTGCAATCGGTGAAGTACAACCGTCATTCACGCCGGGTATCCACCTGACTGATATTTCAAAAGCGCTGCCTGATTTTGCTATCGAAGCGATTCGTGAAGCAATCCCAGCGTTCGAGAAGAAGATCAAAGGTTTCTCTACGCCAGACGGCCTACTTACCGGTGTTGAGACACGTACGTCTTCTCCTGTATGCATCAAACGTGGTAAAGACTTCCAAAGCATCAACCTTAAGGGCTTCTTCCCTGCTGGCGAAGGTGCAGGCTACGCAGGCGGTATCCTTTCCGCTGGTATTGATGGTATTAAGGCTGCAGAAGCGCTAGCACTATCAATGGCAGAGCAAAACCAAGCCGAGAAGATTGAGATCGCTTAAACGCTTTCGATAAACCCAAGCTAAATAGCGAACACCCAAAACTGAAAATCCAGTGTCTTGTCGACACTGGATTTTTTTATGTGCATGTGACTAGCGGTGAGCAAGCAACATGGTAGAATGCAGCCATTAATCTTATCCTCATATAAGATTGTTGAACCTTTCCATCGCTATTTAGCCAAATCATACCGAGAAACTTATGCCATTTTCCAAGCTTGGATTAAGCTCACCTATTGTTAAAGCCGTTGCAAAACAAGGCTATGAAAAGCCAACCTCTATTCAAGAAAAAGCAATTCCGATTGTGCTTTCTGGTAAGAACCTTATTGCGGCAGCACAAACAGGTACAGGTAAAACTGCGAGCTTTGTTCTCCCTATCTTAGAAATGCTAAGCAAAGGTGAAACACAACGTAAAAAACGTATTCGTGCTGTTATTTTGACACCAACTCGCGAGCTTGCGATTCAGGTTGAACAGAACATTACTAAGTACGCGAAGTTCCTAAACCTAACATCACTAGCGATGTACGGGGGCGTATCTTACCAGCACCAGAAAGACCGCTTGATTGAAGGCGTCGATATTCTTGTGGCAACACCAGGTCGTTTAATCGACATGTACGGACAACGCGCGGTTCATTTTGATGAAGTTGAAGTACTGGTTCTTGATGAAGCCGACCGCATGCTAGACATGGGTTTCATTGAAGACATCAACAAGATCATCGCGCGTCTACCACAAGACATCCAAAATCTACTGTTCTCAGCAACGCTTTCAACGCCAGTGCGCGCGCTAGCGAAAAGTGCTATCAGCGAAGCGGAAGAGATTTCGATTGCCAAGACAGATGCGTCTAAAGCGAACATTGAGCAATGGTTAGTTACCGTAGATAAAGACCGTAAGTCAGCACTATTGAGCCACATGATTACCGAAGGCAACTGGGACCAAGCGCTTATCTTTATCGAAACCAAGCACGGCGCTGCTAAGTTGGTTGCTCAACTTGAGAAACGTGGTATTCAAGCGGAAGCTTTCCATAGTGGACGTAGCCAAGCGATTCGTGAAAAAATCTTGGCTGACTTCAAGAAAGGTCGTCTAAAGTACTTAGTCGCGACGGGTGTTGCTGCTCGTGGTATCGATATCGACAACCTAAGCCGCGTAGTAAACTACGACATGCCTTTCCCAGCGGACGACTATGTTCACCGTATTGGTCGTACAGGCCGTGCTGATGCGTCTGGCGAAGCGATATCTTTCCTATCGAAAGATAACTTCAAAAACCTGTGCATTATTGAAAAGCGTCTGGGTCACTTGATTGAACGTCGCGTTGTTGAAGGTTTCGAACCACGCAAAGAAGTGCCAATCTCTGTATTGAACTTCGTGCCTAAAAAGAAAAGAGACCTGCAGCAACCTGAGTAATTTCAGGTTTAGACAATGCAAAAGTCGCGTTAGCCAAAATGAAAATAAAACGAAGCCCTATGTGGCTTCGTTTTGTTCTTTGAAATACATATAACGTTGAGGCAATAAGATGATCACTCCTATCGCAACGAGATTAACCCGCGGCCAAGACCTAAAGCTAGAGATCCAGAGGCTAGTGACAGCGCACAATATCTCCGCGGGCTCTATTGCGTCTTGTGTCGGATGTGTTTCTCAACTCAATATTCGCTTAGCTTATGCCAACAACACCAAGCTAGTTCAAGCTCCGTTCGAAATAGTCTCGGTGATGGCAACGCTAACCCCAAACCACCAGCATATTCATATCTCCGTTGCTGATGAGAATGGCAATGTAATTGGTGGGCATTTGCTTGAAGGGACGATTATCGCGACCACGGCTGAATTGCTTGTTCACCGCTACGATACCTTGACCTTCAACAGAGAGCATGACGATTCGACGGGTTACACTGAACTTACTATCAGCAATAGCAAATAACTGATTTACCCATAGCAACACCAAACGCCCCATACAAAGCGATACTACCAAACAGCAATTAGGAAACACGATGGCTCCAAACTCCGCAGATTCCGTTATCGTTCTCGATTTCGAAACCACAGGCTTATCACCCAATATGGGCGACCGAGCGATTGAGATCGGTGCGGTAAAACTCGTTAACGGCGAAGTCGTCGACACCTTCCAACAACTCATGAATCCAGGGTTTCGTGTGAGTGGCTTCATTGAAAGCTATACCGGGATCAGTAACCGTATGTTAAGCACTGCGGCCAGTTGCAGCGAAGTGATGGATGAGTTTGCAGACTTTATCCAAGGCAGTCAGCTTGTGGCTCATAATGCCTCGTTTGATAAACGCTTTCTCGACGCAGAATTAGACAATATTGGACGTGATTACAATGGACAGTTTGCATGCTCAATGTTGATTGCTCGTCGGCTAATCCAAGACGCACCAACTCATAAGCTAGGCGACCTTGTGCGTTTCAAAAATATCGACAACGACGGTACTTTCCACAGAGCGTTAGCCGATTCAGAAATGACAGCAAGGTTGTGGTTATTAATGATCGATGAGCTGAAGAGTGACCACGGTATTCAACAACCGAGCTTCCAATTAATGCAGAAAATATCGAAGACAGCCAAAAGTTCGATTCCAAAACTACTGATGAGTAACAGGGGTTAGGTTCCGAAATTCACCTTAAAGTGTGATGAAAGGCTAGCTCGACAATAACCGCTAGCCTTTAAAAGGGACGCCCTACTCTTGCAATGACTCCAACGTTCCTTTGAGGCTTTCTAACTCATTCATAAAATACGCCCACTGCTTGTTACTGCTGGTCGCGGCGATATCTACTAAAAACTTGGCTGATGTTTCCATATTTTGGTTAAGCTGCGGCTCAAGTTCAGCAGGATAATAAGCTTCATTGTTTAAAAGCAACTTCATAATAATTGGCTGAGCAATATGCAGATCGCTCTTCTTTGCCATCAGCGTCGTTAGCTCTTCATAGATGTTGTTTTGATATTGTCGCCAACTGCTATTGGTATTTACCCACTCTTTAGACCAAGCCAAAATAATCTGTTTTTGTTCTTTCGATACTGAACCCAACCACCGTTCTGCACGCTCTTCTATTCTGCTTCGGTATCGCTCTCTCGAATCGTCATCGTTCAACGACAACCTTTCTTCATAATAGTCTTGCTGCTTTTCACGAAAGTTCTTTAAAAACTCCCTGTCTTGCTTAGGGCTAAGCTGCATACTCAAGGCGTAAATATCTGGAGCGAACTTATTGACGATTGAGCGAATATGCTCTTTCGTTTGTTCACTTTGGCCAACAATAAAAGCGGGATTCATATCCGACCGTTCTACGTTTTGAATCGCTTCTAATTGCGAAATATACAGAGGTAGCTGAGTTTCTTTATGCCATTTCTGTAATATATCTAATCGCTCTTCAAGCTCTGATTCTTGGCTATTTGAGAGGGAAACAAAATCTTCTATATAGCTAACGACAAACCAACCTATATTGTTATAGGCGAACTTGGTCCCGCACCCAGTAAATAGAAAACAGATCACTAAAACTAACCACCGGCACTTTCTCATTCTACCCTCTCACGACATTCAACAAAGCCACAAACCGATTAACTCATCCCTTTAAGGTTAGCCCAGTTTTTATAACGCTAATTCTAGCTCTTATAAAAGTAGTCTTAATAAACAGTGGTCGTAAAAACTTTGAGATAAATTGAGACCCAAACTTGCTAATCTAGCTATTTAGGCAAATGATTAAACTAAAAAATAATTAATGGCAGTGATGTAACTTGATTTTATTACTCATTTGACGTGATACGAGCCCTATAAATGAGTTGGGTTGACGTATTTAAAATGATTGATATTTGGGAGGGAAGCTATGGCCGCTATTCCTGATCATCCAAGCGATTTAGAATATGAGCTTTGTTATTTTGATGATGGTTCAATAACCACAATCACGATATTGGTTGACAATCGACAGGAAGCGATGACTTGGTATCTTAGCGAAGGAAAACATATCAACGATCTTTATTCGATAAGACCCGATGAATAATGCTTTGGTATAGAGGACTAGGTCGATAAACCTAAGATAAGAAACTTAAGTGGCATTTTGTGGAACACCCTTTACTGCAATGCCATTAATTAGCAATGTCGTTAATTAGACATATCGCAGCAAAGGGATTCAGTCTCGAATTACTTCAGGATTCGGGCGCGGAATTGACGACCCTTCATTTTACCTGATTCGATTTTGTTCAGTGCTTTTTTAGCCACAGATCTTTCTACCGCTACGTAAGCACGCATTGCAAACAGATTGATCTTACCTACTGATTTACCATCAATGCCGCCTTGGCCCGTCAGTGCGCCAAGAATATCACCAGCACGAAGCTTAGCTTTCTTACCGCCATCAATTTGGATGGTAACCATGTTTGAGTAGTACGGCTTAGCAATTGGTTTTGCTGGCAGTTCAGATGGCTCGATTGGCATGTCCATGTACTCATCAATTTGAGCAACACGGTACATCTCTTTTTCGCTAAAGAAGCTGATCGCTACGCCTTTGCTTCCTGCACGGCCAGTACGACCAATACGGTGTACGTGAACTTCAGGGTCGCGAGACAATTCAAAGTTGAACACAGCATCTAGGTTATCAACATCAAGACCGCGAGCCGCAACGTCTGTCGCCACTAGAATCGAGATGGTTTTGTTTGAGAACTGAACCAAAGCTTGGTCACGTTCACGCTGTTCCATGTCACCATGAAGTTCGATAACACTGAAACCGCGGTGGCTTAGCTCATCGTTTACGTTCTGCACTTCTTTCTTAGTGTTACAGAACACAACCGCAGACTCCGGTTGGTGATGCAACAACAGCAGCTCTAGAGCGTCATCACGAGCTTCAGAACCTTCTAACTTGTAGAAGTGTTGTTGGATGCTTGAGTGATCGTGCGTTGATTCAACCTTCACCATTTCAGGGTTATTCATGATGCGGTCTGCAACAGATTTGATCTGTTTAGGGAAAGTTGCACTGAACAATAACGTTTGACGATCTTTTGGTGCTGCTTCAATAACAGCATCTAGTGCATCTTGGAAACCCATTTCCAGCATGCGATCGGCTTCATCTAACACAAGTGTGTTCAACTCAGACAGGTCAATACGGCCTTTCTCTAGGTGATCAAGAATACGACCAGGTGTGCCTACAAGAATGTGTGCGCCATGCTCTAGTGAACCAATCTGTGGGCCCATTGGCATACCGCCACATAGTGTCAGCACTTTAATGTTGTGAATACCACGAGCAAGAGTACGAATCTCTTTTGCTACTTGGTCTGCAAGCTCACGAGTCGGACATAACACTAAAGACTGAACACGGAAACGCTTAACGCGTAGGTTCTGCAGCACGCCTAAACCGAAAGCAGCTGTTTTACCTGAACCCGTTTTACCCTGACCGATAACGTCCTTGCCATTTAGGATAGTAGGAAGACTTAACGCTTGGATAGGCGTCATTTCAGTATAACCAAGAGAATCTAACGTGTTTAGAAGCTCTGGTTTAAGGGCGATTGAAGAGAATTTTGAAGTGCTCAATGGAAATATCCAACTGGTGAAAAACAGAGTGCATTATGAGTGTTTTTGAAAATTATTCCACCTTAATCACAGTTTTGGAGAAACATGTTAGGCGAACACAAAAAAGCCAGCTTTGTTAGCTGGCTTTAACTTCTATACGAATTGCTTTCTATGGCACACCGTGACCTTTAGATGCCACCCATACGCGATACCACTGTTCGCGCGTCAGCTCGATTTTCAGTGCATCAACGGCCGTCTTCACACGCTCAATCTTACCAGAACCAATAATTGCAATTGGACTAGATGGTAAACGACGAACCCAAGCGTAAATCACTTGATCAATGCTGTCTGCACCTACTTCTTGACGAATCGCCTCTAGCTCATCACGAACGCGAACCGCTTGCGCTGAATCACCACTGAAGATGCTACCACCACCGAGACAAGACCACGCCATCGGGCGAATGCGGTTCATCTGCAGTTGATCTAGCGTGCCATCATGAGCCACTTCGAAGTTCAATGGGTTGATTTCAACTTGGTTGGACACTAACGGCTTACCGAGTCGAGATTGAAGCAGTTCGAACTGACGCGGTGAAAAGTTAGAAACACCGAAGTGCTTAACTTTACCTACTTTGTGTAGCTCTGCGAACGCTTCTGCTACTTCATCGGCATCCATTAACACGTCAGGGCGGTGAATCAACAATACATCGATATCGTTAACACCTAAGTGCTCTAATGAGTTATTTACTGATTGGTAAATATGCTGCGCGCTGGTGTCATAGTGATTGATCTTACGATCTGGAGTGTGGTCACCACATAGGTTGATATCGCACTTGGTGACGATTTGAATATCATCACGAAGGCTTGGTTCAAGCGCTAACGCCTCACCAAACAACTTTTCACATTGGTAGTTACCGTAAATATCCGCGTGATCAACAGTTGTGATGCCAAGATCAATATGTTGCTTCAGGAAAGTCAGGCGTTGTTGCGGGGTCATGCCCCACTCTGCTGTACGCCAGTATCCTTGCACCAGCTCAGAAAGTTCTGGGCCTTGTGGCGCTATCGTTACTCTTGCAACCATGGGTTGTCTCCTTTATCAATACTGAACGTATCCTAATCTCGTTTTACCGAAGGCTCAACGTATAACAAATGGCAAAGCTAAACGCTTATTAAAAATGTGAGAGCCGCAGAAAAACGAACACTTAAATGAATTATAACTTGCTGTCTGCCCGCGAGCCGTTCTCCTGAAAGGCTTGTTTAGCCTAATAAATAACGAAACTATCTATAAATTTGAGCAATTAAAAACGATTAAGTTCAACCGTTAAGTTGTCACCATCACTCTGTAACTGAATCCAAGGAGAAGTAGAGCTAGAAGAAGATAAGCTAGGCACATTCCACACACTCAGTTGCTCTGCTGAACCGTGAGGCGCGTTGATGAATTCGACCAGCTGTTTATCCACCTTATCGAAACCAACACCTTCATTTCGAGCTTGTTCGAGTTGAGCTGTAACATCGAATTCATCTTCACCAATACGAATTGAACTGAGAGCAAAGCCATCTTGGCGAAGGTATGCCTGAAGCTTTGTGTAACTTAGATCCGAATATGGCAGGTTTAAGAGAACCGTTTCGACACTTGAGTCCCCCAACTCCAGTTCAACATACACATCCAGGTCGTAATATTGGGTTAAGTCACTGCACAACAAAGTACCTTCGATCTCACCACAATCCATCAACTCGATATCATTAATATAGTTTTGAGAATTCGGCAGACTTGGGCTGCTGTTAAATACTGTTCTTAGCCACCAGCTTTCGGTTGCTTGCGCTGAAAATGAAATAGCATTGAGGGACAGCATTAGAGGCAAGATTAGAACTTGAAAGATTTTCATCGACTGGGCTTATTTAGCGCTATATGAAGTGTCCATTATACGTGACCAAACGACAAACAACTGCTCGAGTCGCAAATTTTAGGCGAAAAAAAACGGGCATACATGCCCGCTAGATAATTTCATCACCGAATAACGTAATCCGTCACGTTGAGAACCATTACGAAAGAGAGAATATCACTCTCCCACAACAGTTGCAACACGCCGTACCAATTACTTATAGCCACCTTCAATCGCAGGCTCTTCAAGCGACAATCTCACTTTGTTACGTTGAATAGCTTCTGGCGGTAAACTGATGAAGCCGTATTGGTTCAACACGCCTTGATGAAAAGGTAACTTCTATGCCGTTATACTTAACATCACAAAATACATTCAATGAATGTGTCATAATGTTGAAATTACTGGTTAAATTTCAAGGAATGTCATGACTGCAACGAACTATCTCAACCAATTGAATCAAAAGTACCTTGCGACTCATAAAGCGAAAGAAGACTTCTTTTGGGATACATATATGGGTATCAGTGACGACCACGATGGTTCGACACTCGCACAGACTCAGTGGACGGAATTTCTAAGCGCTGCCGAACAGATTACTGCTATCGAAACGCAACTTGCTGCTATCGATAAAATTCAAGATCCTCTCGAAAAAGAGAGTACACTAACAGGCTTGAATGGTTGGTTAGCGACCTTTAGATCTCACGCTATTGAGTCTGAGCAGTCTCAGAAGCTCAAAACCGATCTCATAAAGTTTGAGGCTGAACTGTTTGAGAAAAAGCAGAATCATGTGATGACTTACGTAAATGAAACAGGCGATGAAACGGAAGGGTCACTGCCTGTTTTAGGTTCAGCCGTTAGAAGTAATGGTAATGAACAAGTTAGGCTTTCTGCACATCAAGCATTATTAGATTTAGAGCAATGGCTGCTGGCTAACGGCTTTATTGAGCTGATCAAAAAACGTAACCAATTTGCTCAATCACTGGGGTTTAAAACCTTCTTTGATTACTCGGTGGTAAAAACCGAACAGATGACGACAGAACAACTGTTTACGATTCTGGATGACTTCGAAGCACGCACGCGTGATAGCCATCAGCAAAGCCTAGCCAATTTGGCAGAGCAGAAAGGCGAGAATGCACTTCAAGCCCATAACTTTACCTACTCTTTTGCAGGTGACGTTATGAATGATCTTGATCCTTATGTTCCGTTCTCAAAGTCACTTCGACGCTGGATTGAATCTTTTGGTCGCCTCAACATCGAATACTCTCAAGCGACATTAAAATTGGATCTGCTTGATCGTAAAGGTAAGTACCCTAATGGCTTCTGCCATGGCCCTATCCCTTCTTTCTATGACCAAGATGCTTGGGTTGCGGCCCAAGTTAATTTCACTAGCAACGCTAAGCCCGATCAAATAGGCAGTGGCTATGATGGGATTAACACACTATTTCACGAAGGTGGTCACGCGGCGCATTTTGCTAATGTAAAAATGAACGCCCCTTGTTTCTCTCAAGAGTTTGCGCCGACTTCGATGGCTTATGCTGAAACACAATCCATGTTCTGCGACAGCTTGTTAAATGACGCTGACTGGCTAAAACAGTACGCTCTAAATGCGGACGGGCAACCTGTGCCAGATGATCTAATTAAAGCCATCATCGACAATAAACAGCCCTTCCGAGCTTACCAAGAACGCAGCATTCTTGTGGTTCCATATTTCGAGCGAGCCCTGTACGAATTAGCTGATGAAGACCTCACGCCTGAAAAAATCACGGCACTTGCTCGTAGCAGTGAAAAGGCAATTCTTGGATTGTCTTGCAGCCCTCGTCCACTGATGGCGATCCCTCACTTATTGTCTGATGAAGCATCTTGCTCATACCAAGGTTATCTATTGGCTCATATGGCGGTGTATCAAACACGAGCTTATTTCACCGACAAGTTTGGTTACTTAACAGATAACCCAGAGATCGGGCCTTTGTTGGCGAAACACTATTGGCATAAAGGCAATAGCGTGAACCATAACGGTACAATCGAAAGCCTGACTGGGGAAGGTTTTAATGCCAAATATCTCGCTGACGAGTGTAACTTATCGCCAGAGGAGGCTTGGGCGATTGAGGAGCAAAAAATCAAACAGCTGTCGACAAGAGAACGTGCACCAGTCGCGGATTTGAATGCGAAGGTATCGATCGTTGATGGAGCAACTGAATTAGCGAATAATGCAAAGTCGAATGACCAAATGTGTGATGATTTTGAGCACTTTATTATTGAGCAATACGGTCGATAGATTGAGTTTTAATGCTAATGAAAAAGGCAAAAATGAGTAGTGACATAACTCATTTTTGCCCCAAAGCTACTTAGAGCTAATACCCTATACATTTTTGAGGCGTGCATTTCCCCTACTAAACTCTCATGTCAGTAAGGTATGTTTCAGGATTCAATAAATTACCAATCCTTGGTTGGTCTAGTTAAACTGTACTGAAGAGTTTAGTAGCATTATTGTTCTGATATTTTTTTAGCTCACCTTAGATAACATCGGGGCTCCAGAAATACGCTTGGCACTTTTCTGTCGGGGTAAACCCCATGTTTTGATAAACCGTCTCACCATCTGGAGACGCACTTAAGCTTGCTACTTTATACCCCAAACTTTCGGCGACTTTCAGTGGAAAAATAGTCAGTGCGCTACCAACTCCTTGCTTACGATGAGCAGATAAAGTTGAAACATTCGATACACTGGCAATACCTGATGCCATAATTAGGGTTGTTGCTCCGATTGGTATTCCATTATCGATAGCTAGAAAGTGACGAGTAGACAGGTCGTTGGCTCCATAGCCAGCCGCTGCGTACATCTCAGTCCAATGCTGTGAAACTTCATCGGGTAATGAATGAGCCTCACAAACAATGCTCGTCCAAGCACGGAGCTGCTCTAATGTCTCAACTTCTTGAATTATAACTGAGTCAGGCAAAGTGGCTTTTGGAAGCTGAGCAATATCAACAGACATCATCGTCGTCTCCATAACCTTAAATGCTCCAGAGTCTGACAACAAATCTTCTAAATTACTCGGAGCACTTCTAGCTCCCAGCCACCAACAAACACTATGACGCTGATCTGATATCTCACCGTTGATTTTCTGAATACGTTCCAACGTAAGATTGCTTGATAACCTTGGTGAAAGCACATTATTGAATAATGGGAAATTAATGTCACTTTTAGTGGTAATCACATCTGTATGATATTGGATCTGAATCCTTTCCCATTTTCCCCACACCAGAACGCTATGAACCAGCATATCCTCTGCAGCCTGTGGTAAAAGTGGGTGATGAATACTGTCAATAGTAGTAGCTTGTATTTTCATTTATTTTTTCTTTTGGATAAGTAAGTGACAACTTTAACAGTCCATGAAATCTGGTTATTGAACCAAAGCGACAACATTATCTCTATTTTTTGAGAAACAACCCACCGTAGACATCGCTTACAGCATCTTTGATACCGAAATGAGCACTAGGTGTTCGCCCAAGTGCTTTTTTTACCTGCCTTATCATATGTGACTGATCACTATACCCATGTTGGAAAGCTAATTCAGACCAAGATGGTTCTTTTTCTCCATGTTTAACAATATCAGTCATAAGCTTTTCTAATTTTCGACAAGCGAGATATTGTGAGGTACGAAAGCCTGTATATTTAAGAAAGTCCCGCTCTAGTGTTCGTCGGCTAAAAGGCAATGTAGTACTTAAACTCTGGCTGCTGTCGAGAGTCGTGATTACTTGTTGTATACGTTTGTACGAATTCATGATTTTTACCTGATCAAAAATCATAATTAATTCCTTTTCCAACCAATCGACTATTTTGGGGTCACTGCTCGACATATTGGCTTTCAAAGATAACTCACTAAAGGCGTTTGGAAGCCCTGTAATCTTATTCAATTGTTGATTATTTCGACTGAAATCAAATACCTTAAGTGCACCAGGTCTAAGCTTTAACCCCAAAAATTTTTGTTTATGTGCATGTGACATCATAATGCACTCTGATAGTGGGCCAATGCAGTGTGCTCCTTTAATGTCAACCTCTCCGCTAGAAGAAACATAGTGATTGATTTGATTGATGGGTGTGAAAATTAAGTTAGCACTCGGATTTGGTAATAGCTTAGGCGCGGTATGTAGATCGATGCCTTGGGGACGTTCGAGAAACCAAAAGTTTTCTATAAGCTCTTGTACCAATAGAGTTTTCGGGAAGCTAATCCAAGCTTTCATTATGATATTCTCATTCGTAAAAAATGGTTCATGTTTTAATATTGTAGTGAATAAGCCAATGTGATAACAGTACTTGAAATTTGCGATAACGAAAGTAATCAATTAAATGCTAATTTAACAAAGTCGCTGACTTACTTTTGTCCAATAGTTACTTAGGACAAACCAACATACTACAATAGGAAATTTTTCCGGCTTAGTTATTCGTTATCTTCACTCAATGCAAATTTGATCTCGTCAGAAGAGAACCCCTTTCGACTTAGCATCGCGTAAGCCTTAGAGCGTTCTTTATGATCGTTTAGGTCATAAGGCTTCTTCTGCAACTGTTCTAAACAAGAAGAATAGAAATCTAGCTGCTCTTCATTAATCAATCGGTCGATGAGCGATGACAGCTCACTTGTGTCGATTTGTCGTTGTCTAAGTTCTTGCTGAATGGCGGTCAGGCCCTTGCCTTTACGAGCATACTTGAGCACCTCTTTTTCCAAATCGGCTTTCTCGGCCTTAATTTGAATGTTACTTTTCAGTTGATGCGCTTGTGGGTGCTGGTCAATCGCTACCTTAACTTGTTGATAGCTAAAGCCACGCTTTTGCAGTGTCGCAACCAGCTTTTCACGGCTCATGGTAAAGCTTGAATAGTAGTGGTTGATTCGGTCTATCAAGATGGTTTGTTCATCAATAGACTTTTCGAACGACACTTTATGGATTGCATCAGAAATCACTGAATCGGTCAGCCCCTTCTTCTTCAGTTTTTCGACAATGTATCGAGAACCGAATTCACCAGAGAAAGCTTGTTCCACGAATTGTTCTGCAAACACTTGGTCAGGCTTGAGATACCCGAAGCCTTTCAATGTCCCTAGAGTTTCATCGATCCATTCTTGATTGTCGGTTTTCACTTTGAGCTTCGCCACTAACTCGCTTTCCGTCATGTCTCTCTGAGTTAAATGCCACATCGCAGAGTTCATAACACTTTCAATTCGCGTCGCTTTTCTTACCGTTGTATTTCTAGTATTCGTTTTTTGCTGTGAATCGTCCATTCGATTTCAACTTTCCAGATTAAGCCTACCCCATCATAACGTAATTCTAAGGTGGTTGAGTGACATAAAAGAATGAAGCTCAACATAAGCGGCAGCCAATAAAAATGGACGCTTGTTCAGCGTCCATTTGATATCACATTAAGAATGATGGCTCTAAGCCATGCTTAGCTTTTTCGTAATAGCTTTTCATACTAGATCTTTCGTTTAGTTCTCTTCGTGATTGTAAATATGTACATCTCGTTGAGGGAATGGAATCGTGATGCCTTCTTCATCGAAGCGTTTCTTCACGGTTTCCGTTACATCCCAGTACACATCCCAATAGTCATCAGTCTTAACCCAAGGTCGTACTACGAAATCAACAGAAGACGTATTCAAGGTATGAAGCTTGATCATATGCTCTGGTTTTTTCAACACTAGAGGGTGTGCAAGAATGATGTCGTTCAATACCGCTTTCGCTTTATCGATATCATCTGAATAACCAATACCGAAAACCATATCAACACGTCTTACACGTTCTGCCGTGATGTTGTTGATCACGTCACCCCAAATCTTGTTGTTTGGGATCACCAAGCGTTGGTTATCAATGGTTTGAACAGTCGTCGATACTAAGCTCATGTCTTTTACCGTGCCTTGCACGCCTGCCACTTTAACCATGTCACCGACGTCATAAGGACGGTAGATCAAGATCATCAAACCCGATGCAAAGTTAGATAGTGTGTCTTGCAATGCGAAACCAATGATGACACCGGCTACACCGAAACCAGTAAGAAGAGGTGCTAGCTCTATCCCTATTTGAGACAGTGCGATAAGCAAACCAATAAACACGACCGCTTTAGATGCGATGGATACAAAGAAGTCCTGCATCAATACACTGAAGTCCATTTTAGAGTGCGAAACACTCTTACGAACGGTTTTGCGAGCCACGTTAGCAATAAGGCGAGTTACATACAAAATACCGAGAAACAGAGCAAGTTTAACGATAAAAGAAGGGGTATTTTCAAAAGCCCATGAACTGAACGAACGAAGCCAACCATCCAACAGCTCCAGTGCAACATCAACATCCAACACATCGGCGTTAATGTCACCTGTCGTCGCTAGCAAAACACGTTTGTACGAAGTCACATCCACGCCAAACGGTTCCATTAGCGTGATGGTTTCTTCTAAGCTCGCGACCATAACGCTAGTACGCTCGCTGAAACGCTCAAGCTCCTTTTTAATCGTCGCTTTCTCTTCTTCATTCACAAAAGACAAACGCGCTTCTAGATCTTGTCGCTGTGTGTCTGTGTAAAGAATGGCATTAGTCAGGTATTTAGAACGAGCAATTAACGCCGTTTTAAGTTCACCTTTAGGAACAGCAACATCAACACCACGCTCTTTCGACCAATTTAAGGTCTTAGCAAGCTGCTGATAATAGACATCCATCATTCCGATTCGTTTTTGAATACGCAACTCAAGGCGTTTTTTAGCGTCACCCTCAGCGGAACGGTTTTCTTTACTCATTGAAACGATTTTAGTTTCATTCAACGACAGCAATTTTTGTAGCAGTTCGACCTGCTGAGCAAGAGTGACATCCAGCCCCTCTTTTTTATCTGACGATAGCTGTGAAAAAATCTCTTCGCGTAGGCCCTGATTCTTACGCCTTAAGATATCTTCAAGAAAGGGCTTCTCAGCATCATGCGCCGTTTCTAATGTTGCTAGATCGAGCATTAACTGATCTTGTACTTCTGCGATTTTCTCAACGCTCTGCGCATAACTTCCAAATGCGACAAACGCCAACATTAACAATAGACAACGCCAAACCTTCATCATATTAATTCCTATCACTGTCTAAATTGACCCTATAAATAGTAGTAAAAAGAATATGGATAACAAGCATTTAAACGTATGTTATGTTAAAAATTCGCAAATTATCAGCCTGCTTCTAATATTTGAGAGTTCCAATCCCCTCTTATGACCTGTAGAGTACGCATCCAACAAAGAACAACAGCCAATATCTTCATTCGAGCACAGCACTAAAGCGCCCTAAATACGATGTTGGCTCACAGCAAGAGAGCATAAAAATGAACAACGAACTTGATATTATTGAGTCTCTAGAAGAACTAGAGCAATTCCTAATTTCAGTGGAAGCTGGCGGTTTAGGCCTTGAAGGCGTTGAAGGTGTAGGCATGGCAACCAATAATTCAGATGGTCGTCACTTCGTTGCTGTATTCAATAGCAGCCATAAAGTTCTGCTTGCTCGCTGGATCACCAAAGAGGTGTTTGATAACGGTAAAGACTTGGTACGTAACGGCCCTCGCCGCACTCACTAAGCCTTTCCAATAGCACCAATGATTAAAGCCCAACACGTTCACTGACGATCTGTTGGGCTTTTTTGTATCGCCTGTCCCGTCCTGATAGTTAATAAACCACTCAATACAGAATAATTAGCGATAACTTTCAGTTGTTGTGAACTTTAGCTACAGCTCAATGTAGTATTCGCGTGAATTGGTGTTTATGCGTCTTTTATCGTGTATCTGCCGTTTCCCGCATTTATACATAGTTTCACTTTAACCATTTTATGACTTGTGGCACGAAGAGAACTTATCTAAGCTAACCACAATTCAATAAGCTTGCTTTAACGACTAACAGATTTGATTACTGACTAATTTGCTGAACACATCGCTACTTTTCTTATCCACACAGAACCGCCGACAAAAGCATTCGCTTTGGGCGCTCTTCCTTACCGGACTGGTTATCGTAACTTGTCTGGCGAGCACTCTGGCCGTCAAGAAAGTATCGTTATCTGCATCCGCTAATGGCCAATCAGTCCAAGTTGGCACACAAACTCATACAGAAACCAGTAATCCCCAAACCAACATCGCTTCTTCAGAAAAAATGGCTGCTCTATACGCCAGCGTTTTCGGCTTAGAAGCCTCAAAAATGTTAACGTCCCCCAATTCAAATTCATGCAGCCTAAGTTCGAAAATGCTGACCTTTGCCGCCCCAAAAACCGGCTGGCTGATCCCATTCGTACTTATTATTGCTGTTGCGTTTAACTTACCTCCTCACATCTCGAGATTATCTAGAGACAATCATCGCTCTACTCGACCGACAAAACACCGATTGCATCTAAAGCACTGTATATTTAGAGAGTAAATAACCGGGCTACTACACCCTTTTATTTATTTTTTGGAGATACATTTGTGTACAACACACTACTAACTAAGTTTGTCGATTCATTGGCATTCTCTATGCGTACATGCGCGAAAACCTTAGTCACTGCCCTTTTGGTTATGACGTCATTTACCGCCTTGGCACAGACAACGGGCTGGCTTAGTGTGCCTGAGCATCCGCCTGTTAAAATGCGAATGATGTCGACGGGTGAACAGTCGGATGACGGCTCTAAGATCCAAACCGTGCTCGATGTCGTGCTCGACGGCGACTGGAAAACCTATTGGCGCAGCCCAGGCGAAGGTGGCATTCCGCCAAGCTGGGACTGGTCTGGTTCAACAAACATTGAGTCAGTAGAGTGGCACTGGCCGATACCTAAATACTACGAGCAGCTTGACGTCATGACGTTAGGCTACAAAAAACATGTCAGCTTTCCTGTCACTTTATCCCTGAAAGACAACACGAAGCCTGCGATATTCAGGGCATCGTTTACCTTTCCGTCGTGTACCAATATCTGTGTGTTAACCGATTACGATATCGAACTGCCGATTGACCCACAAACTTTAGCGCTCGATGAAGAAGCGATGTTCTTGTTCAACCAAGGCATGAGCCAATCTCCACGAGAAGCTAATCGCACTTCAGTCAATGGTCTATTTTGGGACAAGAGCAAGCAGCAACTGGTTACTCAGCTGACAAGTAAAAATGGCTGGGATAAGCCGATGGTGTTGATTGACGGGCAAGAAGTGATTGATGACTTCTTCTCTCAACCAAGCGTCTACATCACAGACAATACAATGACGGCCGTATTTGATGTGAGCAACTGGATAGGTGAAGTCGACTTAACGGACCGTAACGTGAGTGTCACCGTTTCAGACACTAATTTCGCCGAAGAGATGACGGCCAAAGTTGGCTCAGAACCGATCGCTTACCAAACAAGCAACAACGGCTTTTTGGCGATGATAGGCTTCGCTTTAATTGGTGGTTTGATCCTCAACATCATGCCATGTGTGTTGCCAGTCTTAGGAATGAAATTAAACAGCATCATTCAAAACCAAGGTGCATCTAATCGTCATATTCGACTCTCATTCTTAGCTTCTGCTTCAGGTGTCATTACATCATTTGCGCTGTTAGCCCTAGGTATGACCGCTCTAAAAATGGGTGGTAATGCAATTGGCTGGGGAATCCAGTTCCAAAATGTTTGGTTCATCGGGTTCATGCTGATCATCACTTTGCTGTTTTCGATTAACCTGCTTGGGTTATTCGAATTCAGACTACCATCAGGTTTAAACACCTGGATGGCAACCAAAGGCGATGACTCACATTCAGGCCACTTTGTTCAAGGCATGTTTGCAACGCTGTTAGCAACGCCGTGTAGCGCGCCATTCCTAGGAACCGCTGTCGCGTATGCACTTGGAGCAAGCTACCAAGAGTTATGGGCTATCTTCATCACGCTTGGTATCGGTATGAGTGCGCCTTGGTTGATCTTTGCGCTATTCCCAAGCCTAACCAAATTGCTTCCAAAGCCTGGGGCGTGGATGTTCAAAGTTAAGCTGGTATTTGGCTTAATGATGTTCATTACCAGCCTATGGCTAACAAGCCTCCTTAGCCCATTCATTGGTAAATTCCCAACTATCCTGCTGTCGCTATTTATCGTGATTTCAGTATTGATTTGGATTGGCCGTAAGTTGGGTCGCAAGGTGCTTATTCCTATCGTCGCAACCACAACCTTGGTGTTTGGTGCTGCATTGATCGTCGGTAGTGTCACCGCTGATAACTGGGCGACTCCGATTGTTGACGATCTCGCTTGGCAAAAGCTGGATGCGAAGCAAATCCCTCAGCTCGTTGATGAAGGCAAAACGGTGTTTGTTGATGTGACTGCTGATTGGTGTATCACTTGTAAAGCCAACAAGATCGGCGTCATCCTTCAAGACCCTGTCTACAGTCACCTACAGCAAGAAGACATTGTTTTGATGAAAGGTGATTGGACAACACCAAGTGAAAGTGTCACTCAATACTTACAAAGTAATGGGCGATTTGGTGTGCCATTTAATATCGTCTACGGCCCGAGCTATAAAAGCGGTATTCCACTGCCTGTCATTCTCAACAGTGACACTGTCGTTCAAGCCATCGACGCTGCGAGATAACTGATGAAGACTCCCAACAATGAAGATAAATCTAGCACGATTGAAGACGACGCTGTAAAGGGTGAGGCCAAAAAGCCAAGTCGTCTTAAGAAGTGGGGAAAGGAACTGGTTTCAATGATATTGATCGTTGGCGTGGTTTCATTTGCCATGGACTTTTATCACAGCAGAAGCATGCCTCAGGGCGATGCGATTCCAATTGTGGGTCAATCGCTCCAAGGCGAAGATATTGATGTTATCGAGCTAAGCAAAAATGGTAAGCCAGTCATTGTCTATTTTGGGGCGACTTGGTGTGGTGCCTGCAAATTTGTAAGCCCGACGGTTAATAGCTTCAGTGATTCCCATCAGGTGGTTTCGGTCGCTCTATCGTCTGGTCCAGACGAACGTGTCCAGCGCTACTTGGATGCAAAAGAGTATGACTTCCCTGTTATCAATGATCTTTCTGGGTCAATCAGCAGAAGTTGGGGCGTTAATGTCACGCCAAGTATTGCCATCATCAAAGATGGAAAGATCAGCAGTATCGCAACCGGCGTTACATCCCCTATCGGCCTGTGGTTAAGAACCTACTTTGCCTAAATCGCTCACAAAGAAAAACAGAGCAAAGCTAAGTAAATAAACCGACTCAGCCAGTTTAACAAACAATATTAATGTGAGCGCAACCTAATAAGCGCTCACGATTATCACGAATTAGAGAAAAGACAATATGAAAAAGCATCTGATAAGCGCACTGATTTTAGGCTCATTAATGAGTACTAATACCTTCGCAGAATTAAACAAAGAACAAACTCAACAACTTGAAGAAATTAATCAATTCCTGAAGGAAAACCCATCGACGATCTCTGGATTGCATACCAGTTTAGAGCAGTACGTAGCAGGTCAAGAGCAAGCGAAGAAAGCCCAAGCGGAAAGCCATGATTGGTTATACAACAATGACGCTCACCCGATCCTTGGCAATCCAGATGGTAAATCGGTCATCATTAACTTTACCGACTATAACTGCCCTTACTGTAAGCGCTTGGAAAAAGGCTTGGTTCAATTAGCCTCTGAAAACAGCGACATTAAAGTGATCAACGTGTACTTATCGTTTAAGCAACAACAAGTTGCGGGGCTAGACACCAACGCGGCGCTATACGCGATGAAAGTATGGAAAGATAACCCAGAAGCATTCCCTGAAGTTGATAGATTGCTGATGGCGAAAAGCGGTATTCACTCGAAAAGCTCACTAGAAGCCGTTGCCAAGAAGACGGGAACAGAGGCGGAACTAAAAACAACTCAAGAACAAAACCAGGTTCTAACCACTAACCATCAAACGTTCAGTGCACTCGGCTTAACGGGCACTCCAACCATGATGATGAACGGAAATGTTTTACCAGGATATGTGCCTTATGACCGATTAAAAGAGATCGTGGACGACGCTTTTTAATCGACTGTAGATAGAGATAAAAATTCGAAAGAGAAGTGAATAAAAAGCCGACCTGCGTAACTCACAGTCGGCTTTTGATGAGCTTAAGGTAATGTTTTCAATATTATTTTTGAAACAGAAAAGCAGTCGAAGTGTCACTATCTTGCAATGGATTCTTAATCTAGCCTCGCTACTCTAAAAGCAGTTCTCTCGATGAGTCCAAGACGTGCTTACTCTAGACAACTGTCCTTTGACCGAGCCTAGCTCGGTCTTTTTTTACGTGTTTTAGATAACAACACAGTGCATTAACACGGAAACGTCAAACCGACTAAGCCTTAACTTAGCAAACGACAAACAAGCGCACCCGGCTCCCTTAACGCATCCACGTTATAGCTAAGGACACGTCCGGCAGACGGCGCGTGATAACGGCGACACTCATTACCAAAAGCGTCATATTGAATAGCCAACAGATCATCTTGTTCTACGCTCTGCAGAAGCTCAACCTGCGGCAATACGAAACCACCAATATCAGCGCGGATAGAAACCACATCATTACCCTCTATCCAATCCATACTCGGCAGCTGCATTTTCTCGGGATGATTTATTTCAACCTCGAACATTTCATAATAAGACAGCATGTTAAAAACACCGTCTACCGCTCGTTGAATCATGTCAGGCTGAGTAAATTTCCCCATCCCAACTTCCACCGTGATGCTCGGAATTCCACTTCGATTCCAAACCGTTTCCAAAATACCTGGGTCACCAGGGTCATTCAGAACACAATCGGGCTGCATCAGCCTCGCCATCTCCAAACATTGTTCTATGCGGTAATCAGCAAACACATAAAGTGGATAAACTGCGCCACGAGTTTGAGTGTGGAGGTCAACGGCGAAGGTGGCATTATGCTTAAGCAAACGCTCCCACAAAGACGCAACAAAGCGCTCCGCAGCCAAGCCATTCACGTCACCCGGAAAGAGTCGATTAAGATTAGCAGGGCAAGAACCCGGATCCGAAGAGATGAAATCACGGCTATGGTTCAGCAAGCCAGACAGATTCACAGTAGGTACAATCGTTACCGTGCCTTTGAGCGTTTTACCGACTAAGTCCCTGATAATTTGCTGTGCAGCCAACACTCCGTTTAGCTCATCACCGTGAATACCGGCGGTGATCATCAAACTAGGACCTTCTTGACTGCCTTTGAAAACAGAAACCGGCATGTTCTTAGGTTGCCCTAGCCCATCACTGGTGACTTGAAACCAAAACTGGTGCTCTCCAACGGGTAGGTCTTCAACATTCAAGGAGCCAATAACCTGCCTACCTTGTAAAACATCGCCTAAGTACTCTGTTTTCATCCAACGTCTCCATATTGTTGAGCAGAATCTATTCTCTTCTAAGTTTTTGCATCATAGAGGATATCCTTACCAGTACAAGCAGTTAATCAGATTAACAAGCTCTCAGCGCAGCCAAAATTCACCACCATCGACATACGTGATTGCAAGGTAAAACTTGCCAATGTGACCTTTGAAATACACGCAACTTGTATAACTATTCATAGAACACTCAGTCGCATGAAATAAAAATGCAATAAAATCAACACTTAAAAAAGTTCCCCATTCACGAAAATGTAATTTTATGGAAATGAAAGCTTAATTTATCTGCTCTAAATTAGCTTCATATCGAAACGGAGAGCACATTGCTCACGGATTTTAAAATACAAGGTAAGTGATTATGAAAAAGGCAGTTCTAGCTTCTGCAGTGGTAGCGGCACTAGTTTCAGGTTCATCTCTAGCAGCAACAGTTTACAGCTCTGACGGTACAGAACTTAAAATTGGCGGTCGTGCGGAATTCCGTGGTGATTTCATTGGTTCAGGCGGTAAAGAAATCGACGGAACAATGAAAAATAAAAGCCGTGTTCGTTTAAATGTTGGCGGTACTACAGAAATCACTAGCGACCTATCTGGTTTTGGTTTCTACGAAGCAGAACAAGGCGTAAATTCTTCAGCTGACAATGATGAAACTGACAACTTTAAGCAACGTTACATGTATGCAGGTTTTGAAGGTAACTTCGGCGCAGTATCAGTAGGTCGTCAAGATACAGCTGCAGCTCAAATCTCAGAAATGTCGGATGTTACTATCTACTCTGGTGACCAAAAAGCATTCATCAATGCAGGTGACGAGCAAATCAATAACACGTTTGTATACGCTTACGACGCAGACGCACTTTCTCTTAAAGCAAGTTTGATTGCTGGTGAAGACAAAGATACTGACGGTTACGGTATCTCTGGCATTTACACACTACCGATGGGCTTAGGTTTCGGTCTTGGTTACTCAGGTAACGACAACGGTACTGGTAATGGTAATGGTTCAGCTACAGCATTGATTGCTGGTATTAACTACAAAATGGATGCTTTATACCTAGGTGCAACCTACACAATGGGTGACCTAGACGACAAAGCAAAAACTGAGTTCTCTGGTGTGGAAGTTGCTGCTAAATACAAGCTAACAGACCAATTTGAACTGGCAGGTTTGTACCAAAAACAAGAAAAAGACGCGACACAGAACTTAACTGTAGACACAGCTGACTTCTTTGAGCTGACTGGTACTTACAAGTTCAACAAATCTATCCGTACATACGTTGCTTACCAATTAAACAATCTAGACGACGTAAAAGTTGCAGGTTTAGAAACACAAAGTGAAGACTCTCTTCGCCTAGGTGTACGCTACGACTTCTAATCTAAATCGACTTTAGATACAGACTAAAAAGGTTGGGCAATGGCTCAACCTTTTTTCATATTCAAATATTCTGACTGACTTCATCAATGCTTTTTCTGGTTAAGTGGTGCTAAATCCGTATCATAGGTGAACCACATCAAATAATTAGAAGCATCATGTCACAACACCATCCGATCCAAGGCGCTAGCTGGATGCTAACCGCAGGCCTAGCCTTTGCCGTTATTAACAGCCTAACTCAAATTGCTAGCATTCATTTCGGACTTACTTCTACCACCGTCGCCGTCATTCAATACGCTATCGCGTTGTTCGCTATTCTTCCTTATCTGAAAACGCTGGGCATTCGTCGCGCGCTAAAAACCGACAACCTCAAATTGCACGTATTTCGTGTCTTCTTGTCTGTTATTGGTATTCAACTTTGGATATGGGCACTGGCTTACCCAGTACCAATTTGGCAAGGCATTGCCCTTCTCATGACGTCGCCACTGTTTGCAACCATAGGTTCAGGGCTTTTCCTCAAGGAGAAAGTTGGAGCTGCTCGCTGGAGCGCGACCTTAGCCGGTTTCGTAGGTGCGATGGTGATTCTAGAGCCATGGGCTGAAGACTTTAACTGGGCAACGCTATTACCAGTCGGTGCCGCATTCTTCTGGGCATGCTACTCACTGATGGTGAAAAAGCTCTCTTCACAAGACAGCCCTTCAACCATGGTGGTGTACCTGCTGCTATTAATCACACCATTTAACATCCTGCTTGCCGCGCCAGATTGGCAGACGCCAAGCGGCGGTACAATTTGGGCTATCTTGATTGTTATCGGTGTTATGACGGCACTCGCTCAATGGGCGATAGTAAAAGCCTACTCGGTCGCTGATGCTTCGTTTGTGCAACCTTTTGACCACGCCAAATTACCGCTAAATGTTTTAGCAGGTTGGATTGTATTTAGTTGGGTTCCACCAGGTCGTTTATGGCTAGGGGCTGCTATTATTATTGCGTCAGTTGCATTTATAACGCACTGGGAAACTAAAAAACCTTCAAAAGTGAAGAAAGTTTAAGGTTGGTGAAATAAATAGTTCGACAGTCCGTTCTATATGGATAAGAGAATTCAAACGAGGCCGTAACCATGAAGAAACCAGTCAAGATTACACTATACCGTTGGGCAGGCAGCTGGGGTCCATTTAAAGTTAACATCCCATGTGGAGAATGTACCCTAACCAAAGACATTCTGAAGGATACTTTTGAGAATGAGTTGGCCGATGTCGATGTCGAACTGGAAGTGAAAGATTGGTTGTCTCACTGGTGGGAGCCGCTAAAACTAGGCTCTTGGCATGCTCCAATCCTTGTTGTTGAAGGCAAGGTTGTCAGCCAAGGTGAAGCGCTGAATCGCGGTGTGTTAATCCAATCCGTGATCAAAGAGTGGACCAAACGAGACAGCTTAAAAGGCAACATCGTTTATGGTAAGGCGACCTGCCCATTCTGTGTTAAAGCAAAGAAAATGTTGGATGAAGCGGGTGTTGAATACCAATACCACGATGTCGTAAAAGATAGCGCCGCTTTGTACCGTATGATTCCAGAGGTAAAAGCACACATTGGTGAGAAAACACCGGTCACCGTCCCGCAGATCTGGCTTGATGGTAAGTACATCGGTGGTGCCGATAACTTAGAAGCGTGGATGAAAGAGAATGGCTTAGATAGCATCCCTAATAATGTGGTCGACTTATCCAATCAATCTGCTGGCTGAGTTCATTAAAAGCCATTAGTCAGAAGCTTAATTAGTGTTTTTTGTGTCCATCCACAACAAAACAAAGCGATAACTTTCACCAATCGCTAAAACGAAAAAGGCCTTAAACTTCATCGAGTTTAAGGCCTTTTAAAATTCCGTTTTTGAAAATGCTTATTTAGCCATTTTCTTCATCATTCGCTTAAAGAACGATGGTTTCTTTGGCTTTAAAGTGCCGTACAATGCTTCGTGCATCATGTTTTTTGCTGCCAATTGACCAAGGTATGCGTGGCCTAGTTCGTAATTCATGCTTATCTCCGCACATAATCAACTTTCTTTAGCGCGGATTCTACACTTAAAACGCCCAAAAACAAGATCTAAATCACACTTTAATGCAATATTAAGCATTCATTTGCAATTAGCCTAATTTTGTCTCTGTGCTAATCAGCATTGTTTTTGTATATCAATGAGTTAACCTAAATTCTGGTTTGAGCTTAATGCTCCATTCCTAATAACAACCCAAGACATTGATTTAGACACTGATAAAAAAAGCAGCTCAATAGAGCTGCTTTCTAAAATGCTTTACTGAGAAACCTAGCTGCGCTTTGGCTGTCTGTAAGTTTTACCGGCAATTTGGTATGTGTCTTTTTGCTTCAATTCAAACATCGTTTCAAAGAACCAAGCTGCAAATTTGATTAAGTCATCGCCTTCATTCATAACATGTTCGATGTACTCTTGCTCTTCGCCTTGTTCATTTTCTTGAAGCGTCACGTGGTAAATACGCTTTTCGCCTTCCACTTCAGCAAGTGCAAATTGACCAGTCAGTGATGCAGCAGCCTCAGCGACTTCTGTATCCTCATTGGATTTCAATAGCTCAAGCGCTTGAGGCAGGCCATCTAGTGCGCAGATAGCTTTTACCAGTACTTCAAATTCATTTTGCTGCATTTTGTTTTTACCTATTCAATGGACCGAAGCATTGTAGAAAACCATCAGCACAAATACAACGTATTAACGATGGTGCGTTAAACGATAGTGAATTTAGTGTTTAGCTATATTCCACTTCAACAGTATCGCCTTTGTTGTTCATTTTGGTTGAAGACCAAAGCACTCCGCCCATGGCTGCGCCAATAATGAGGTAGAACACGCCTAACTGTAGATGAGTCGTGACCCAACTCTCTACTAGATACCCACCCAATAAACCCGCTAAACACATCTGAATAGAGCCCGACAATGCCGACACTGCGCCCGCTTGTTTCTTATGAGGTTCTAATAACATGCTGATTGATAATGGGAACGAGATGCCTTGTGCTATCGCCAACCAAGTAAACGCCCAAACTAAGTTAAAGATGGATAACTCATGAGTAAGAAGCCAAGTTCCCGATGCCAAGATAATCAAAATAGCTAGGCTCATCAGTTGGGGCGTACTAAACCTACGATTGAGTAAGTTTAAAGCGACGCTACCTATCAGTAAGCCTGCCGAAGGGACAATCATTAATGAACCATATTCAGCGGCGGTCAGCCCCAATTGCTCTTGCATTAAGAATGGAAACAACGATAGCGATACCAAACTCGCCATGTAGCTCATCCAGTTGTAACTGGCACTGGTCAACACTTGGCGATTGGTCAACAAGCGTCCGTAGTTATTCACCACTTGGCACGCATCAAAGCGGCTCTTTCCGTATGGCAAAGTTTCATGCAGAACAAAGTAACCCAGTGTGAATATCGCTAGTAGATACAATAAAACGAACAGGAACACCGCCTGCCAACCGAGGTGAAATGAAATCCAACCACCGAATACCGGCGCAATGATCGGCATAATCGACGCGGTGATCGAGATATAAGACAACGCTTTGGTAAGCTGTGAACCATCATAGCTGTCACGAAGCACACTTCGCCCAAGAACCGAGGCACTACCCGCCCCTAAACCTTGTAGCAAGCGACCAACTTCTAGCGCCGTCATATTGTCAGAAAACACAACACAAACGACTGTACCAATCAAATAAACACCCTGACCTAACAAGAAAATAGGTCTTCTTCCCACCGCATCGGACATCGGTCCGTAAAATAGCTGAGACAAGCCAAAACCCACCAGAAACAGCGTGACGAGAAGCTGTACATCTACTTGAGTAGCACTTAAATCAGAAGCAATTAACGGTAATGCTGGCAAGTAGATGCTCACACCCACCTGCCCCGTAGCAATAATCATCATTGCTAAGAGTAACGGTGTTTTTTTAAAGGTCGATTGGCTCAAAAAATTCCCTATTCGTTTGATATTTGTTCATTAGACGAGTTTACATTCAAAACCAATAATTGATAATTAGCTAAATTGGAATTTTATTAAGTCCCAACAGGAAATAATATGGATTGGATTCTTAACGTAAAAAGCTATGTCAGAGTAGTGGAAGAAGGTAGCTTCAATGGTGCTGCTCGAAAACTTAACACCACCAGCTCGGCGATCAGCAAAAGAGTGAACTGGCTAGAAGAGCGCATCGGCACCCAACTGTTAAAGCGCACCACGCGATCAATTAGCCAAACCGAAGCAGGTGCGCTCTTTTACCTGCGAGCCAAGGATCAGCTCGACAATTGGCAGTCCATTATTGATGAGACTCGCTCGGTTAACCAAACCCCAGCAGGCCTATTAAAGATTGGCGCTACGATTGCGGTTGGCTCTAAGTTTCTGGTGCAATACATGGACGACTTCTTAGAAAAATACCCAGACATTAAGGTGCAGCTGATCACGACCACGCCAGGCCAATTACCTGAACTGGGCTTAGATCTGGTGATCAGTCGTGAACTGGAACAGCTCAACTCCTTAAGCTTCAAGAAAACACCGCTGTTTGAACACAAAGCCAGCTTCTATGCAGCGCCAAGCTATTTAGCTAAACATGGTTACCCCGCCAACGAGCAGGACTTAGAACAACACAACTCTTTGATTTGGGGAGAGCGCCCTACCCGAGAAGTCACACTCACCAAAGGGCAACGCATCACCCTCAATGGTAACTTTGCGACCACCAATCCAGAGGCTTTGTTTCATGCTGCGAAGCGAGGAATGGGCGTACTGTTAACCATCAAAGCGATGATCAAAGAGGATCTAAAGCAAGGGACATTAGTTCCAGTATTGCCAAATATTACCGCCGACGAAGTGATGGTTTACGCGTACTACCCTAAGCTTGATTACTCGCACACGCGAACCAAGCTCTTTTTGGACCATCTGAAAGACAGGCTAGACAAAGAGCGTAGCACGCAAGCTCTGTGAAATAAGTCACATTTTAATTTGAAAAGTTATACAACACGGCCAATAATAAACTTGACGCATATAGATTATACAAGTTCGCACATATACAAGATAATACGTATACCGCTTACACAGTGAATCTGGTTAACTAGGGGTGGTGGCTATGACTCAACATACGCACAATAGCATGATAGACACAGAGCGCATTGGCCGTTTGCTGAAATTGGAAGGTATCGACCTTTTAGAGTCAGCTGTGCTTACTTTACATCAGACCTTTGATACTCAATACACTAGCATCATTGAGAAGAAGTACTTCCCTGACCAAACCGTTCCTTTGGTGATCGCCCATTCTGATCATGTATTACATGACAAAATCAATGCGCGCCATGGTCACATCTACCAACAAGCCGTCAATCAAAGACACCCAGATTGCTCATTTTCTCAGTACATCGTCCAGTCATTGCCAACATCGGCATTTAGGCAGGAAATCACCTCACAAAACTCCATCGCGATCCCGACTCAAACTCAAAGTGGCGAAGTGATGGGCGTGCTGTTTTCAACGTTCACCTCGCCTCTTAGCCCTGATCAGCAACAAGACGTGGTAAAGCACCATCAATTGTTCGCCGACATCATCATCCACACCTTGCGTGAAATGTGGTTTAACGATCGTTCCGAACAACTTGTAAATCAGCTTAGTTATGAGGTGTCACACGACAGCCTAACCGGGTTACTCAACCGAAGCTGTTTATCAGATACCTTAGAGTCGGTTACTCAACAGAGCGTCACTCCGTTTACATTGGCTTTACTCGATATCAATAGCTTCAAAGCCATTAATGATATGCACGGTAATTATATTGGCGACAAGGTGCTGCAGTTTGTCGCAGAAATATTGCGCCGAACTTTACCTGAAAGCAACCTGACTTTCCGGACTGCTGGCAACGAGTTCGCCTTCATCACCTACCATTCTGATCCGATAGCCGTGTGCGAACAAATACTGGCCAAAATTAAGCAGGGCTACAGTAGCGTTGATATCAAGATAGATTTCGACGTCAGCATCGGTATTGCCAGTTCGGATGGAGACAACAAAGACGTTGAGCAAATCATCTTCAATACCAGCTTGGCGCTTAAAGAGTGTAAACACAGCCAAGATACTCATATTCAATGTTATGACACTCACTTAAGAGTTCGTTACCAAAGAAAAACCGAGCTAGTCGCAGCGCTACGAAGTGAGCTGGAAAACCCAATTTCACAAAGCTATATCCCCGACAGCAATGGAATGTACGTAGTTGTACAGCCGATTGTGGGTCAAGGTGAAACGCAATGGGAATATTTCGAGGTACTGACTCGCTGGAAAACCGCCAGACATGGAGACATCTCACCCGTAGAGTTTATTCAAGTGGCAGAAGAGTCAGGGCTGATTGTCGAATTAGGTGAACGCATTATTGAATTGGTGTGCCGCGCTAAAACCACACTAGAGCAAGGCTTGGGCTACAAGGTTAAACTTGGAATCAACTGCTCTGCGCACGAGCTTACTGATTCGAAACGTTATATATCCTACCTGACTCGAACCATTGAACAGCACCATTTTAAGGCGAATGAGTTTGTTATCGAGTTAACCGAAACCGTTCTGTTATCGCCAACACAAGAGACAAAATCCGCGCTTAACTTTCTGAGAGGACAAGGCTTCACGATTGCACTCGACGACTTTGGTACAGGCTACTCCAGTTTGAACTACATCCACAGCTACCCTATCGATTGCATTAAAATTGATGCGACCTTTATTCGAGACTTGTTAACTAGTTCGACCTCAGAGAGCGTAGTATGGCTGATTGTTCAACTGGCCCATAGACTCGATGTATCTTTGGTTGCGGAAGGTGTTGAGAAGCGTGAGCAATTAGAAAAGCTGCACGCGATGGGATGTGACAAGATCCAAGGTTACCTCTACTCACCTCCAATGCGACCTGAAGCTATCGTTAGCTATGTCGCGCACTCAGAGCCTTTAGTTTAAACCCTTACCGAACCTTCTATTGAGAACTAAAAAGCCGCAAGAGCATCACTTAACACTGACTGTGCTTTGTGATGCTCTTGCGGCTTTAAAACAGTTTAATGGCTAGCTACTTACTAGCATTATTAACCATTGCTAGATTGCGCGTTTCTAACGCTGCCTTCAATAGCTTGTCGGCTTCATCTCTCGCGGCTGTGAATGTCGCTTTTTCCTTTTTAGGCACAGAATCGGCCATTGGGATATTCGCTTTCATCGCATCAACAGGGCGACCACGTTCGATCAGTTCATAGTGCAAGTGAGCACCTGTCACTCGACCCGTTTTACCCGATAGGCCAATACGTTGACCACGAGATACCGTTTGTCCTTTACGAACAAGGATCTTGCTTAAGTGCAAGTAGCGCGTTTTATAAGTGCTACCGTGTTGAATCACCACATAGTTACCCGCATAAGGGTGTTTACGCGTCATGATCACTTTGCCATCACCCGTTGCTTGAACAGGTGTGCCAATTGGTGTCGCGAAATCCGTACCGTTGTGCGGTGAGATTCGGCCAGTCACAGGGTGTAGACGTTTAGGGTTAAATTGAGAACTCTGACGCCAGCTGCTGCTTACAGGATAACGTTGGAAAGCACGTTGAAGGCTATCGCCATTAGCATCGTAATATTGTCCGTCAGTGTGTAAGTATGCTGACACAACGCGGTTACGATTCATGATCTTAATTGCTTCAATTTCACGTTTTCCGGTTGCAACACCATCAACATATTGCGCTTTTTGAAGCACTTCAAACTGATCGCCAGCACGTAGGTCTCGGCTAAAGTTCAGCTTATCTTTAAGAAGAGTCACAATATGGTCAATCTCAAGACTGCTCAGGCCAACCTTGTTCGCCGACATAGAGAAGCTGCCTTGAATATCACCCACTAAAGGTTTTTGCTTCCATTCACCAGGAATAGAGATGTCTTCGAATTCGTAGCTGCCGTCATCAAGTAATCGGTAAACCACTTTGTCCGCGACGCTAAATTGAAGTTCCATTTTAGAAAGGTCGCCGGTCGCTTCATCACGCCAAAAGCGTAATGTATTACCCGGACGAAGCGTATCTAAAGCAAGGAAGTTCAAATCAGTTTCCATCACGCTCATCATCGATTTGTAAGAAAATCCAAGCTGAGTGAAGATGCTACTCAAGTTATCGCCCGTTTGAATTTGATACTCAAATGTCGGCGGCTCAATAACGGTAACAGAAGATGGTGACAGAATTGACTCAATAACGGTTGAGTCGGGCAAATCAAGATCGATCGTTTTCGTCAGATCCGATTGTGACGATTGCAAAGCAACACCAATCGCAGCAATAAGTGGCAGTCCCAAAATAGCTACTTTTTTTACAGGTGAAAGCTCAGCAAACGGAGAGGGAAATATTTTTGAATACACGGTAAACAGGTCTTTCTACGATATAAAGGCATAGGATATGCTTTTCAAACGCATAAATCATCAATGCATTGTCATAATATGATGTGAATCTTCCCAACTTACCCTAAGTCATTGAGTTGCCGTAGATGAAGAGCCACTAGATAAGAAATAAAATTAACCGCTAAATTTAAAAATAAAAAAGCAGAAACGGCTAGTTTCTGCTTTCTATTGGTTGACGTTATTCCGTTTCGAATAATTAATAAACGAAGCGAATTAGTCGCTGGTTTTAAGAAAAGATTATGCGTTTACCGTCGACACTAGGCAGTTGTCTTCACCAAATTCATTTGGGATGTAACGATCGGCATTAGCATCGTTCACCCATTGTTGGTCATCAACTAGGTAGCGGAATTGAAACTCGCCATCTTTAGGTAGACGAGTTTTAAACTTGTAAACCTTCCCTTTGGCCAGTTTTTTCATTGGGGTGGCTTTCCAATCAAGAAAGTCAGCAACGATGGATACAGAGTTCGCTTCTTGAGCTTCTAGCTCGAAGGTCACTTCAACTTCATCTTTCGTCTTAAAAAAACGTTTATTAATCATTCGCAAGCTCCATTTGTAAAAATAAGCGGACACAAAGCTAAGTGTGTCTAAATTTCATTCATCTAACTAAGATAATATGTAATTTGACTCACATAAACAACAGATCCTTACATTCACGAAAACGTTATTGCTTACCAATTGATTGCGTATCAAAAGAAAAACTCATTAACACCTTTTCAGAAGGGGGTTCTGCAAATGATTGTTCCGCAGAATGCTGAGTAAAGCCGATAAAACCTTCCCCAGTAAGTTTATTCTGTGATTGCGAACCTGGCTGCTGAGCTACCTCCAATGTCTGAATTTGTATACGATCACCCAGTAAAAGTTGGTCGACTAACACCACACGGCTTCGTTGCTGGTCATGCTTAAACAGGCCTAGATAATAGAAAACACCGCTGCCTTGGTTAGATATCCACATCGGCGCGACAAAGAAACTCGCCTTGCCCAACGTGGCGGCTGAAAGATTATTGGTGTCTACCGTTACCACACCGCGCTCAACACCTGAGTCATAGCGTCCAAACGCGATGGCTCTAGGCTCATCAACTTCATTGATAAAAGCGTAGGCGTTAGTCTCAGGAACTTTAATTGTCCATGGATTGGTCGTCTTCAAATCAAAAACGGTTTCTACGACTGGGTCATAACTCACTTGAGAAGAAGGAAACTTCGCCAAGATCTCTTCATCACTTAAGCTAAAGCGATAAATACCCGCTACTATCACCACAACCAGCATGACAATTGGAATCAGTAGAATCAGAGGGATAGGTAAGATTTTCTTTTTCATGGGCAATTATATTCTTTTGTTTTCATCCAGTTGTGCAGACCATAAAGGGCTTTAGTATAATTATCAATACAGGGTTAACCAGAAGTGGAGCATGGATGGATATCAATCATATTAAAGATAGAAATATCAGAAGTTGCGAATGCCGCTGTGGAGCAGTCAACCTAGTATGCCGAGGTGAACCTCAACGTACATCTGTCTGCCATTGCTATGAGTGTCAGAAACGCACCGGAAGTGTGTTCGGCGTTCAGGCTCGGTTCCCAATAGAACAAGTTACACTCAGCGGTGAAGTGACCTCTTTTTCACGCATCAGCGATACGGGTAATGAAGTCACCTATCAGTTTTGTCCCAAGTGTGGCACCACCATGCTTTTGCAGTCGGTTGCCGCCGCTGATTTTTATATCGTCCCGCTCGGATTATTTAAAGAGCAAGACTTCCCACTGCCGAGCTTTTCGGTTTATGAAGAACGCAAACACGGTTGGGTTAAGTTCGACCACCAAATGAGCCATTACAACTAGTTCGTCATTGAGCGTTATCTTTATCTCGTTATTGACCGTTATCTTTATATAGCAACAGTATTAAAACAAACTGCAATACTGTTGCCTAAGATCAAATATCACCGCTTCACAGCGCTAGCGTATCTTTTGTCTAGCGTTATAATCTTGCTCCTCTATTTAACCCAGGGTGAACCACATGATTTCTAAGTTACCTCGCTGGGTTGAATACGGCGCCCTTTTGTTAGCTGGTCTTGCTGGCAGTGTTAATGCTATCGGCTTACTTGGCTTCCAACATCAAGCTATCTCCCATATCTCCGGCACCATGTCTTTGCTAGGCAGTAGCCTGCTTACACCGACCTCGGCTTCTGTTCACCTCCTATTGGTGATCATGAGCTTCATGTTAGGTGCGGCGTTCAGCGGGTTCTTTATTGAAAACCAAGCATTGAAGTTAGGACGCCGTTACGGTGTTGCACTATGTATTGAGGGTGGATTGCTGTTTTTGGCGCTGTGGACACTGTTGCAAGGCTATACTTCAGGCCAGTATTTCGCTTCAGCCGCGTGTGGTTTGCAGAACGCGATGATCACCACTTACAGCGGGGCAATCATTCGAACAACACACATGAGCGGGATCATTACCGATCTTGGGATCATGATTGGCGCTCACTTAAAGGGGATGCCTTTTGACCGCCGTAAAGCCAAACTGCTAATTTTCATTGTGGTTGGCTTCCTGTTTGGCGGCTTAATTGGCGCTTGTCTGTTCCAACGCTTCGAAATCTTGGCATTGGCTTTCCCTGCCTCTTTTGCTTTCATTATTGCGTTTAGCTACTGGTTATACTTGACCTATCGAACTGAAACCCCAGTCAATTTATAAATATCTGGCAATATAACCTCAAACTACGTAACATCCGCAACACTTTATTCTAAACTCTTAATACGTTGCAGAATAACCAGTATGAATATTTAGCGATATTTTATGAATAGTATTGCAAGCGATATTAATACTGGGTAATCTTGCACCCAATGAAAAAATACGGACGTTTAGTGAATAAAAATGCCAAGGATGTGGCTTTTTTACGTGTAGAAATTCGAGAACAATAACATGTCTAACAACAAGAATACTGCTCAAACAGAGAAATCTAAAGGCAGTTTCTGGGTTTTCTTAATCCCATCATTGATTGGTTTATTCCTTTTCATGGCGCCAATCAGCTATCAAGGTGATCTAACCATCCCTGTAGCTATCTTAGCCAAATCAATTCAAGCGGTTTTCGGTGAATATCTAGTCCCTATCATCACTGCGATCGTTGCTTTCATGTCTGTAGCTTCAGTTTTAAGCACCATTTTTAAGCCTACATTCATTACATCAAATTCATTTTTAAACGGCCTTTTCAACCCATCTCCACTGTGGTTGCTGGTTCGTTTAATTGGTGGTGCTGCAGCCGTTATGGCTTTCTTCCAAGTTGGCCCTGAGGTTATTTGGGAAGAAAATACTGGTGGTCTGGTTCTAGAAGGCCTGCTTCCGACACTGTTCTCAGTATTCATCTTTGCTGGTTTGCTACTTCCGCTTCTACTTAACTTTGGTCTACTAGAGCTGTTTGGCACGCTACTAAGTAAAATCATGCGTCCAATCTTCAACCTACCAGGCCGCAGTGCTATTGACTGTATGGCTTCTTGGTTGGGTGACGGCAGTGTTGGTATCCTGCTTACAAGCAAACAGTACGAGAAGAAATTCTACACTCAGCGTGAAGCTGCGGTTGTTGGTACGACTTTCTCAGCAGTATCTATCACATTCAGTCTTGTGGTTATTGCTCAGGTAGAACTAGAGCACCTGTTCCTACCTTTCTACGCAGCAATCTGTTTAGCGGGTATTGTGGCAGCGGTGATCATCCCTCGCCTTCCACCACTAAGCATGAAGAAAGATACTTTCATTGATGGCAGCAAGCCGCACAAAGACGCTGACGCGATCCCAGCAGGTCACTCAACGTTCTCTTGGGGTCTTGAGCTAGCGGTAAATAAAGCATCTCAAGTAAAGTCGGCTAAATCTGTATTTGGCGAAGGCGTTCGTAACGCCGTAGATATGGTATTTGGCGTACTGCCTGTTGTTATGGGTTTAGGTACAATGGCACTGGTTATTGCGGAATACACGTCTGTGTTCTCAATCCTAGGTCAGCCTTTCATTCCATTCCTAGAGCTACTTGGTGTTCCTGAAGCGGTTGCAGCATCTGAAACGATTGTTGTTGGTTTTGCGGACATGTTTATCCCAGCAATCCTTGCGGCTTCTATCGACAACGAGATGACTCGCTTTGTTATTGCAGCAATGTCGGTAACTCAGCTGATCTACATGTCTGAGGTGGGCGCTCTACTTCTAGGCAGTAAGATTCCAGTGAACATCTTAGAACTGTTTATTATCTTTATTCTACGTACGTTAATTACGCTTCCAGTTATCGCTGGTGTAGCGCATCTAATATTCTAAATTAGATACTACTTATGTAACTCAATAAAGATTCAGTTTATAAAGCCTCACTTTTGTGGGGCTTTTTATTTGCGAAAATATATACACTGTATTATTTGGAGTTCAATTAATTTATAAGCTCTGCATGTCATTTGATTTCATATCGTTTGTTCACCCCGCCTCTTTTTAATAGAAAACTGAACGCATAACTATCAAATTAATACATTCTTAATTCCTCCTTAAACTCCGTCTAGCCCCATTCCCCAACTCATTGAACCAAATACTAAAAGTAACAAATATGTGATTTAGTGAATTTTGTATTGTTTAGGTTGTTGTATTTTTGCAGTCTATTTTGTGAAATTACATTCAAGTAAAACCCAATCTAGTCGATATATATAATTACAAAAACACGATTAACTTTAGTCTTCGCAAAGCCTGTGAGAAGGGGAAAACTCAATGAAATTTAGCCATAAGGTGGTTGCTGCATCATCAGCCTTGCTGCTAGTGACAGTATCATTGCTTTCAATACAACAACTTTACACTGTAAGAAGTGCAGTAGAAAACCACGTCAATGCGAGCCTGAAAGAGATGGTCTCGGGCGTGAAAAATACCGTCGTATCGGAGATGAACGCCAAGAAAGCGTTGGCTCAATCGACGACTGAAGTCATCGAGATCAACCCTGAAGATCGCGCTTACGTTAAAGAAATCTTAGAAAAGCCAAAGCTTAAAAACAGCTTCCTAGCGGTTGGTTTTGGTTATGAAGCAAACGGTTTCGTTATTGAAAATGATGATGGTTGGGATGCCGGTCCAGACTACGACCCACGAATTCGTCCTTGGTACATTGATGCTAAATCCAAAAACAGTTTAGTTGTTACCGCTCCTTATGTGGATGCATCAAGTAAGAAAGTCATCATATCAGTAGGTACTCCAGTTAAAGACAACGGCCGCTTTACTGCGGGTATGTTCTACGACCTAGAATTGACGAACCTTGCTACCTTGGTCAACCAAGTGAACTTGTTTGATGCGGGTTACCTGTTCCTAGTAACAGCCGACGGCACCACGATTGCTCACCCAAATGCGAAAAACAACGGTGAAACGCTATCAAGCTACATGCCACAAGCGACTATTCGTGAAGGCTCTCAAGAAATTGAAGTCGACGGCAAAATGTTCCTAGTTAATTTCACCCACATCCCTAGTGAAGATTGGTATATGGGTGCAATCCTCGATGAAGAGATCGCGTTCCAAACCGTTGAAGAATTGAAGAACAGCTCAATGATCTACTCGTTGATTGCAGTTATTCTCAGCATCATTGCACTGACTGTTCTGATTCGTGTGTTAATGCGTCCACTGGATGCGCTTAACCAAGCCATTCAAGATGTGGCGAGCGGTCAAGGTGATTTAACTAAGCGCCTAGATACCAACACAGACCAAGAGTTCTCTGACCTAGCGAAAGGTTTCAACACCTTTACTGAAAACCTGCAAAATCAGATCATTCAATCGAAAGCGATTGGTGTTGAAATTAAGCGTGGTACTGAAATCACGGTTAAAGGTGCAGGCGAATCAGCGAAAGCGATGAATACCCAACTGGAAGAGCTTGAACAGTTAGCGACTGCAATGAACGAGATGGCGGTTACTGCAACTGAAGTTGCAAACAATGCTCAAGGCGCAGCAGCGGCAGCCCGTGAAGCAGACGAAGCAACGCTAGACGGCACATCTGTCGTAAGTGACACCACTCAAGCGATTGATAACCTTTCAGCACGTATCGACCAAGCGGTTGCCGAAGTACAAGTACTTGAATCAGCAACAGCCAACATCGAAACAATTCTAAAAGTAATCAACGATATTGCAGACCAAACCAACCTACTGGCATTGAATGCGGCTATTGAAGCGGCGCGTGCTGGTGAATCAGGCCGTGGTTTCGCAGTCGTTGCCGATGAAGTTCGTACTCTGGCACAACGTACTCAAGAATCAACTACGGAAATCCGCAACATGATCGAGCAGCTCCAAGCGGGTGCAAGCTCAGTATCGAACGCGATGAACCAAAGTAAAGACACAGCCACTGACGCCGTTGAACGCGCTCAGCAAGCGAACTCTTCACTTGACCGTATCCGTGACGCGATTCAACGCATCTCAGATATGAACATCCAGATTGCTTCAGCGGCAGAAGAGCAGAGCTTAGTAGCGGAAGAGATCAATAACAACACTGTTAAGATCAAAGACCTTTCAACACAAGTATCAACAGCGGCCCAAGAAGCGAATACCGCAATGCAGCAGCAAACTGACAATGTTCGCCAACAAGACGAGCTATTGAATAAGTTTACGGTTTAACCAAGGTTTGGCTCAGTTGCCGTTTGGCTGAGTCGCCATTTGGTTTAGTTACCGAGCAATAGCTTAAAATAAAAAGCCCCGATTACTGATTGCCAGTAAGCGGGGCTTCTCTTTCTAGTCTATCCAAGTTAACTCGTGACAGGCTTCAATTCATTCGTCGTTAACATCATGCATTGGTTCGATTCCACCTTGATGGTTAAATCCTTACCAACACATTCAAACACATCATCCGACAGTAAATCGGTTACCGCACCAGTCCAATTTAATGAGGCTGTTTTGCTTCGCTTCGACTTGTTGATCACCACAATGCCTTTATCGCCACGGACAAACACCAACAAATCATCATTCGCTTCAACCACACGCATCGCTTCGCCATGAACATGGTTATGGAATTGAATCATGCTTTTCATGTAAGGCGCTTGCCAGTCGTTAAGCCAACGAGGCTGACCGCTCTTGTCCAGAATACCGCTGGTGCTCAGTTCACTGTAAACAAGCGGCACACCGCCGTCTCGACCAAGAATGAAAGCATGAGCCAATCGCTCATCCACTTCATCCATCACATGCTCCAAAAACACCTCGTTATTGGGAATATCATGAGTGACCGCAAACGTGATCGCTCGCATATTCGACAGAGCCTGACCAAAACAGTATGGGTTAATCAAAGACTTAAAGCTGCCCTGCTCTTCAAATGCTTTGAAGATGGTGTTGAACAACGGGAAATCGTAAGCGCCTAAGCGAGTGTGTTTAAGATAAGGCTCAAGGAACAGCTCATACTCTTCTTCTGTCGCGCCGCCATCGGTAATGATCTCACCGAAGATGTGCATTTCTTCGCAGATGTCATCCGTCCACACCTTGCGTAGGTGTGCCAGTGTCATATGCTTTGCCGCATCAATGCGAAATCCTTTCACACCAATCTCTTTCAGTGCTTTTAGGTAGGCTCTTTGTTGTGCCACCACATTATCGTTATCGAGTAGCGTTGGCAGGCCAGGATCGCTGGCGCCACCGGTAATACGCCCGTTTTGCACTTCCCACGTGTCTTTCCAGTTCTTGATACCAAACGCTTCCACGAAGTCGTTCTCATCAAAAAGAGGCTCAGAAAGGTCACCAAACAAACGTATGGATTCATAATAGTCAGCATCTTTTTGATAAGACGCCATGTCTTGCTGATTGGGATACGTTAGATCACCGCGGATACCCGATTCGTTGGCCATGTGGTTAAACACCACATCCACATAAGTACGAAGCCCATGTCGCTTTAACGTGTCGACCATCGCTTTAAAATCTTGTGTGTCACCCAACTGATTATCGATCACACGATAGTCTTGGGGCTGATAGCGTTGCCACCATTGAGTACCAGAATTTCGATCGCAACCTTTAGGGCCGCGCAGCGATTTCATCGCCGGTGATACTAAAACAGATTTATAACCCAACTCTTGGATCAGTGGGGCGTTCTTCATTACGTCAGCGTAGCACCAGTCAAAGGCATGCAATATGACATCTGTCGCTGGTTTGCTTAACATAGCTGAACTCTCCATGTTGTTCTCCTACCAAACTCGTTTACAGCTTTTTAGAAAAGGCAAAGGCTAAAAGGCAAAGCTGCAATAAATTTCCTCAAGAATGGCATTTATTATATGAGTTACTCATTAAAAACCCTCCTCCTCCTACCAATTACTCACGGTGGATGGTTGAGGGCGTAGCACCAATTATCGCATAACGTCTGGGATGAACACTCAACCGTAGTGCTTTAAAACGCGCACAAAAGTCACAAAAAAGGAGCGTATATACGCTCCTTTTATTCAATCTAACACATATTTATAACTAAGTTCTGTAAAGAACCTTCACGACGTGCCAGCCAAATTTTGTTTTCACAAGGTGTGGTACAAGCGTCTCGCCAGAGAAACAAACCTTATCAAACTGAGGCACCATTTGACCTTTTTTGAACTCACCTAGGTCGCCGCCCTTTTTACCAGATGGACAGGTTGAATGTTTCTTCGCTAGCGTTTGAAATTTAGCGCCCTTTTTAAGCTGCGTCATGATGTCTTCTGCTAGTTCTTTATGCTTCACCAGAATATGAAGCGCTGCTGCTGTTCTTGCCATGATAATTCTCAGTTTGTTGCTGCCAGTTTACTTACGACGATTACTTAGAACATCGCGAATGAACTGACTGTTGTAAATCTGTTTGCCGCTAACGGCTTATCGACATAAATTCATCGACAGCCAGCGTTTAGCGTGATTTTAACCCAAGAACCGCTATTCTTCACTCTATAACCGAAAACAACTGCCTTAAAGGCCATTAAAAACCGCATCGCGACTTGCTGCGGCTTCCATTTCCCTTTAAATTAATCCTTATAAATTAAGCGCGTATTAAGTAGGAGCCACTTATGGCCAAACCGATCAGTAAAGCGAGTCAGTCACAGGGAATGTTGATGTTCAAGTTGTCCCTCACTCAAAGTTTTGCGATTGGCACGCTTAAGGTCAGAGAAATCGTCCCTTTTCAGCCGATGACTCAGATCCCCTACTCCCATCATCACGTGATTGGTACAGTGACTATCCGCGACCTTACAGTTCCTGTGATTGATATGTCCGCTGCGATTGGCTTCCGTCCGATAACACCCGCTGAATACCAAGATTGTGTACTCATCGTTACTGACTGTTTGAGAACAGTTGTGGCGTTCTTGGTTCGTTCAATTGATAAAATCATTGAATGCGACTGGAAGAGCATTGAATCTCCACCCACCAGTGTGGGTCGCAATGTGTTTGTAACGGGTATTACACGTTTTGAAGACCGTATTGTGCAAATGCTCGATGTGGAACTGCTGCTTTCTAAGATCTACCCAGCTTATGAGAATGCTCATGTCCCGATGCTGACCGATGTAGAAAGGGAA
Source organism: Vibrio sp. 10N.286.51.E5 (assembly GCF_041469125.1). Taxonomy (NCBI): domain Bacteria; kingdom Pseudomonadati; phylum Pseudomonadota; class Gammaproteobacteria; order Vibrionales; family Vibrionaceae; genus Vibrio; species Vibrio sp. 10N.286.51.E5. Next base: position 65,810 of record NZ_JBFRJZ010000011.1, read on the forward strand.
CGCCTCAAAGCATTGAACATCTTATTAGTGGATGACTCTTTGATTGCACGTAAACAGTTATCTGATGCCTTAGACAGCATCAACATCCCTTACAGCATATGTAACAACGGCTTAGATGCCATCGACCTAATGCGACGCCAAGCCAGCGCTGGCAATGCCATTGATCTTCTGGTGAGTGATATCGAGATGCCGGGATTAGATGGTTATGAGCTTGCATTTGAAGTGCAAAACGACAGCGCTTTAAGTCACGCTTACTGTATTTTGCATACCTCACTGTCCAGTGAGATCTGTGTCGACCGTGCTAATCAGGTGGGGGCGCATGAAGCGCTTGAGAAGTTCAACGCGGGTGAATTAATCGAAGCTATGCTACGCGGCGCAAAAGTCTTAAACGGCGCCTCTACGGCTGCTTAGGCTCTGTTATAGAAGCTAAACCTGGCATAGTGCTCAATGGTTTAGCTTCTTAGTCTCTTCTTTCTTCAAATCTTAATAAGAATAGAGCTATCCGTTAGTCTTTATTTTCTGGCATAGACTTTTTCGGCATAGAGTAGCTCTTACTCACAAATTCCACTTCCTCGACTTCATTCACATGATTGGTAAAAGAGGCCAATGCATAGAGAGTGTTCGCGACTAGGTTGGCGTATTTAAAAAGAATCGGGTCTGGCGACTTTTTGCTTTCATGATGTTCAATACTCACCAAAGCTCGCACAACTTTCTTAGCCTGACAACGACACAAGTGAAGTTCACTAGACACTCGGTGTCCACCGGGTAAGACAAAGCCTTTAACCCCCCCTTCTAACTGCTCACGGATACGATGATAATCTTGCTTGAGCTCGACCAATTCAGACTCGGTGATGGCAAGCTTACCGCGCACAGAGCCATTCAAGTGATAGATGTTTGGCTGCAAGCGTTGCAGGATCTCACGAACCTGAGGCTCTAGCTCTAAAGACAACACCAATCCAACTCGGCAACAAAGTTCATCCGACAAAATCTCAAAATCACAGATAGGACTGTCTTCATAGATAAACGGATAACAAAACTCGTCCCAATCTCGACTTACTGGTTTCACGTACCGATCCTTACACATAAATAGTCATCAAACGTCAATATACCAAACTCTTTGATTTAGACATAAAAAAGCCCTCACATTGGAGGGCTCCTGAAGAAATCGGTTAAACGAGATTACTCGTTAGATACTTTTTTGTGGCCTTCTTGTAGGTGAACGAAATCCACCAGATCGTCGCCTGACACTTGGTATGCCTGACCAAAGCCTTTAACGAACAGGCCGTTCTCAGCTTTAAGGTTAAACAGAGAGAAGTCTTGAAGTTGGCTCAAACCATCAATGATTTCACCAAAACGCTCTTGCATCTGGCCAATCACTTGAGTCCAAAGTTCCGTTTCACGCTCCACAACACTTGCTTGAGCATCAAACGTTAAACGTTTACGTGCGTAAAGTTGCTTCGAGCTCTCTTCGTCTTCAATCATCATCAAAGAGACCTGAGGGTTCGCTTTCAAGTTGCGAGCATGGCGAGCAATATCAGAAATTAGAACAAAGTAACCTTCTTGGTTCTGAACGAAAGGTGCGTAACTTACGTTCGGGCGACCTTCTTCATCAACCGTTGCAAGTTGAAGGGTACGGCGCTCTTGGCGAAACTCTTTGATTTCTGGACCTAGGCGACCTTGTAGACGTTCTTGTTTTACTTGCTGTTCCATGGGTAATTCCTTTCTTCACTTTCTCTGATTTATTATTTTTGCCCGAGGTTGAGCGATCATTAGCGAACTAAACGATCCTCGAGCATTGATGTCTTGTTTAAGCCAGTTGGCAACCCTATGTCAGATTACTGCTGATTATTTACTATTGACTGTACTTAAGCTTGTTCTTTTAACGCTTTGAAGCGTTCTACTTGGTCGGCAATAAGCTCACGCTTTTCGTTGCGGCCTAGGTAAATCTTAAAAATGTTCTCACCGGTTTCACTGAAGAAGCCGAAGTAATGACTTTCACGACCCATGAACGCCTTGCTCACCAAACCGATATGTTTAACGTTATCAAGTTTAAGGTGACCATGAAGCTCGCCCTCTTTGCCCATTAGGTTGTAGTAACCACGCGCTACCTTACCTTTCGGGAATGGCGCTTTTACTTCAAAGATAGAACCAAATGAATGCACGATAGTGGTCACAGGCCCCCAACCCACTAAACCTTCTAGAATCTCTTGAGCACGTCTGCCATCTAGCATTACTGCCATGTCGTTTGGAAAAGCAGCAACCACTTCAACCTCTGAAACACCTAGCTTCTCAGCAATTGCTGTTGGCAGTAGTTTTGGCTCTTCTTCTAAAATTCGAGCTACGCGTTGTTCTAGAGTTTCTGTCATTTCTAATGTTGTATCTGTCATTGAATATGTTCCGTATAAACGAGTAAGTTATAAACTAAAAATTCGATATTAAGCGTGCTTCAAACTTGCATGCGGGTGTACGCTCGAACCTGACGCTTTAGGCGCTGGTTGCATAGCTTGGTATTCAGCGTTAAGCACTTGAATCACACTCTGAGCGAGGCTTACTGCCCAGAAGCTGCCTGCAATGGTCAGGCTCAAGTAATCTTCCGAAAGCTCAACTAAACCGTTCTGTTCCCAATGCGCGAACAAAGGCTTGAGGTAGTCGAACGTATCTTGCCCCATAAATCTCGGTAGCGTACTTCTTCTAACAACACCAGAATCGAAACCTGCCTTTAATGTTGAGAAGATAGGCTCTAATGAGCTTTGCTTAGTCATCATGGCAATAGGTAATTGACCTTTCTTTATAGACTCCATGTAGCTGTCTATAGTTCGATGCTGCATCACACCATGACCGCCGATGTTGCCACCAGCGCCACAACCAATGGGTAGAACTTCGGCATAAGTTTTCGCTAAGCTGTTGTAAATGCTGCGTTCGCGGTTATCACGAGTCCAGTGGTTTACGCTCAGTTGCTTGACCTTATTTTTTGCCATGAACTCCACACCCGCCAAATACATGCTCGCCTTATCTGGCGTATTCGCAGGCGGTGGGATTTTTCCTTTCTCAACAAGATTAAGCATAGGTGCATTGCCCGCAACAATCAGTTGGTAGAGGTCAATGCCGTGTGCGCCAGTAGACATGTAGTCTTCTAAATCTTGTTGGAACACTTCCATAGATTGGTGTGGTAATCCGTATAACAGATCAAGAACGATTGGCGCTTGCTCGGTGCGGCTTAGTGAACTGATACGTTCTAGCACAACCTCTCGGTCATCTAGGCGCTTAGCACTACGTCGAACCTGAGTATTGAAACTTTGAATACCGAACGAGAAACGATTGAAGCCACCTTCAAGCGCACGATCAAACATCTCGTCACCAAATCGATTGATGCGCCCTTCCAATGTCATCTCAACATCGTTTGCTAGTGGGAAATATTGACGAATCGCTTTACCCAGCTGCTCAACTTGTTGAGACGACAAATCGGTGGGAGTTCCGCCACCAATATAGACGGCGTGAAATAGTCCAGACTGAGCCCAAGGTGTTTTGGCTTTCTGCTTTAGCTCGACCATCAGTGCATCGAAATACTCATCCACCAATTTACGGCTTGCGGCATTTTGGAAGAAATTGCAAAACGTACAACGCACACGACAGAAAGGAATGTGGATATACAAGCAACGCTTATCCTGTTTTTTCCCTTCACTCAGCATCAGTTCGTCAAAGAGTTCTAACTTCTTACTGGGGTCGACCGGAATTGAACTTCCTCCGGCGTGTGCAGAATGCTTTTTCGCAAACGCAAAACGAAGCGGATCAGGGCTAGAAATGCCCAAGATTGATTCGTCAAATTTATAAATATTAAGACTCATATAATCTCTCTAAACACTTACATAGCAAAGTCTGGAAGACTATTCGCTAAAAACTGAGAGAATCATAAATAGACGCAAATGATAATGCAATTGATAATTGATCTTATTTAGATTATAAGCAATAATCCGATACAGAATTTTGATTTGGTAAAGGATTGATTGTGAACGTTCCTAGATATGTTATTGCAGGCGGTGCATCGTTAGTGATTCATGCCGCGTTGTTGTTTGTCGCTCAAGAATCCAAAGTATTTGCGATGCCTGCAGGTAGCCAATCGAACACGGTATCGATCAACTTCACTCCTAAGAGCGTTCCTTCACAAGCTCAGCAAAAAACAATCACAGAGCCAGTTAAACCTGAGCCAATAAAAGAAACCGTCTCACAAGCCGAACCAAAAACGGTTGAGCCAAAGCAAGCTAAGCCAACCCCAAAGAAAAAAGCGATCACCAATAAACCTCAACCAAAGAAAGTTGAGAAAAAAGTGATTGAGCAAAAGGTTGTCGAGAAGAAGCCGGTTCAAAAGAAACCAGTAACTGAGAAAAAGGTAGTTAAGAAAGAACGCCCAAAACCAGCCACTCAACCAGAGAAACTGGCCGACAAGAAAGTCGATAAGAATATGGACGAGTCTGCCAACCAGCCTCAGGAAGTAAATCAAGGCGTATCAAACCAAGAGCCGGTTTTAGTCACTAAGCCTTCGTTCTCTGCGCGTCCTACCCCACCGAATTACCCTCGCCAAGCAAGACGTCGTGGCGTTGAAGGTGTCGCGACTTATGAGATCTGGTTAGACGCTGAAGGCAAACAAATTAAACAAGCATTAGTAAATTCATCAGGCGCACTAATACTCGATAACGCCGCATTAGATGCCATTAAACAATGGAAATTCTCACCTCACACTGTCAATGGTCGAGCTATTGCTCACCGAGTACAAATACCTGTTCGTTTTAGGTTGGATTAATCATGCAACAAATCAGTTACTTACAAGATCAACTTGGCTTAATGACTTGGCCTCTTCTTATCTGTTCAGCATTAACAGCAATGATCATCGCTGAACGTGTCTTCCAAGTCATGCTCAGCATTGGTGTGGGCAAACGTGCTATTCGTCGTGAGCTTAACCAAATTTCACCAACCAACAGTAAAGAGATTGAAGCGCTTGCTCAGTCGATTTCAGGTAAACGCCCGCTCTTGTACAAGGGCGTGTCAATGTTGCTTGCTCACCACTCTTTCTCAAAAGGGTTACGTGAAGATGCCGCTGGGATCTGGCTACAAGAAAAACGCCACCAGCTTCATGCAGGTTTAAGACTGCTTGGTTTGATCGGCGTGATCAGCCCACTCATCGGCTTGCTTGGTACGGTACTTGGTCTTATTGAGATGTTTAAAGGCGTTGCCGCGACAACAGGCAGCATCACGCCTAATGATTTGGCAGACGGTCTTGGATTAGCAATGCGAACCACAGCAGCAGGTTTGATGATTGCGCTTCCTGCTATTTCTGGTGCTCAGCTACTAGGGCTATGGGCCGATCGAGTGCTAGCTCAATTGGAGCATACATTGAACTATGTGAATGTGTGGTTAGAAGGCATGTCGATTCAAACCAATCAGTCAGATGATACTCAAGGTAAGCCTATCAACAAAACCTCTATCGGTGATGTGAGTCAAGCATGATTAAAACGCCCCACTCATCTCACACACAGAGCCTAGCGCCAGACTTAACACCGCTGCTCGACATCATTTTTATCGTGATGGTTTTTCTATTGCTTACGGCATCGGTAAAGCTGGAATCGCTAGAAGTTGAGCTGCCAAGCTCGGATGTTAAAAACGTTTCTGAAGTCCACAAGGATTCAATTAGCGTCAATATTTTAGACCGCGAACCCTACTGGGCAATTAACGGCCAAGAATACATCGACTGGGAAAACTTCAAGATTGCGCTGTTAGAAGAGACTGGTTCAACGGATAAAAAACCGATCATCATTGGCGCAGATAAAGCCGCTAACGTGGAGAACCTAGTGAAGTTGCTTTCATTCCTTCAAGAAAACGGAATACCAGCGACTCAATTGCTCACGGACGATGGCTAGAGCGACACTCAATTTTCACGAGGTTTGGCTTCTGGTTGATAAAACTAAACAAGCAGACTAAGCCTCTCTATCGATTCGAACTCACAATGCGAACGGACTGCTCACTGAGTATCTTCGCGATACAAAAAGAAAATATAAAGAACTTATTATGAACAACTTAAACGTGCTCAATAAATTAAAGACCAAGACACCTCTTCTTTCATTAGCTGCAATCAGCCTGGCACTTAGCGCACCCGCAATGGCCAACGACGCTGAACAACCTCGAATCATCAGTGCTGGTAGTGCCGTTACTGAATTGGTTTTGGCATTAGGTGCCGAAGAGCAGTTAGTCGCGATTGATGTGACCAGCCACTTCCCTCAAGGAGAAAACCTGCCAAAGATTGGTTATCACCGAAACCTGTCTGCGGAAGGCTTACTTGCCCTAGAACCAACCACATTGATTGGCTCGGATGAAATGGGACCAGACAACGCTATCTCTCAATTAAAATCGGCAGGCGTCGATGTCGAGATCGTCAATACCGAAGCAAACGTTGAGGGGTTATTAAAGCGTATCGACCAAATCGCAAAAATTACCCACACCGAAGCTCACTCACAGCAAGTCAAAGCTGAAGTAAATAAGAAGATTGCAGCACTGAAAGCGAACCAGGTACCAAGTAACGAAGCGAAGAAAGTACTTTTCCTGTTGCTGCACGAAGGTCGCCCTGCGAACGTTGCTGGCGGTGAAACTTCGCCAAACGCAATCATCGAGTTAGCTGGCGGTATCAACCCTGCAGCTCAAAGCCTAACGTCTTACAAGCCACTGTCGATGGAATCACTGGTAGAAATGCAGCCAGATGTGATTTTAGTCAGTGGTCGTAGCTACCAAAAAATGGGCGGTGCTGATGCCATCCTGAAATCGCTACCTATGTTAGCGGCAACGCCTGCAGGTATGAACAAGCAAATCATTACCGTAAATGGCAGTGCTTTGGTTGGCGGGCTTGGCCTAGAAAGCCTCTCTGAAGCAAAGCGTCTAAACGCACTTATCTACCCGCTATAACTCAACCACCCTATTTCTGCTATCGCTAATTCGCTTCCCTCACCAACTGACTCACGCTGTTGTTGAAGGAGGTCGAAGTTAGCGATAGATATTGAGGCCCTTTATGTTGTTACGCTCCGTCCCACTGAAAACGTCGATGTTAGCTCTAGGTGCAACCCTAGCTTTTGTCGCGCTGTACTCGATCACTGTTGGGCCAATGAACATTAGCTTAGCTGACAGCGCAGCGAGCTTAATTAAACCAAACAATGACTTAGCACCTCACATCAACTTAGTGATTCAAGAGATCCGCTTACCTAGAACCATCTTGTGCATGCTGATTGGTGCGATCCTCGCCTTGTGTGGTGCAGTGATGCAGGGTTTGTTTCGAAACCCACTTGCAGAACCTGGCATCATAGGTGTGTCTGCGGGCGCAGCATTAGGTGCTGCACTGGCTATCGTTTTGTTCTCTGAGCTATCGCTTCAATACCCTGCTTTCATGAACTTTGCTGCGGTTCCTGTGTTCGCTTTTCTTGGCGGCGCTTTAACCACGCTGCTGGTGTATAAGCTGGGTACAGGTAAATTCGGCACCTCTGTCACCATCATGTTGTTGGCGGGTGTGGCGATCAGTGCGCTCTCTGGCGCAGGTATTGGCTTCTTGAATTTCATTGCTGATGACCAAATGCTGCGCGATCTTTCATTGTGGTCGATGGGTTCATTGGCGGGCGCTAAGTGGTCAGGAATTTTGCTGGCAGCTGTCACGCTCGTTGGCTTGTTTGTTGTTTTCTACCGCCAAGCGATGTCTCTAAATGCTCTATTACTGGGCGAGTCAGAAGCGCAACACCTTGGTATCCCAGTTCAAAAGCTGAAACGAAAGCTGATTCTACTGACGGCTGCGGGCGTTGGTATCACAGTTAGCCTGTCTGGCATGATTGGTTTTATTGGATTGGTTATCCCACATTTAGGTCGCATGTTGGCAGGCCCTGACCACCGAGTTCTGTTGCCACTATCAGCGGTACTAGGCGCACTGCTGCTAACCGCCGCAGACATGTTCTCACGTGTGGTACTTGCTCCGGCTGAACTTCCTGTTGGTATTGTCACTGCGATTATCGGCGCCCCATTCTTCTTATATCTACTATTTCAACAGAAAGGGAGAATCCTTTAATGTTTCCTTCAGCTTTAAAAGCGACCGATATCGAAGTGAAGTTCGGCAGTAAAGTGATATTAGATGGCGTTTCTATTGAGATTGAAGCGGGAAAGGTAACCACACTGCTTGGGCCAAATGGCGCAGGTAAAAGCACGCTGCTTAAAGCTTTGTGCCAAGAGATATCAAGCAACGGCGATATCCAGTATTTTGGACACAGTAAAGACAAGTGGCCTTCTCAAAAGTTAGCGAAGCACCTTGCTATGCTTCCTCAACACAGCACATTGACCTTCCCATTCTTGGCACATGAAGTTGTCGAGCTTGGTGGGATTCCTCTGCAAGAATCCAACAAGAAACTGACCAGCATTGCTAGCCAAAAAATGGATGTTGCTGATGTGACTCACCTGAGTGAAAGACTTTATCCTTCGCTATCAGGCGGTGAAAAGCAGCGAGTGCACTTGGCTCGAGTGTTAACTCAGCTTCACCACTCTGGTGACCAATGTATTTTGATGCTTGATGAACCAACCTCTGCACTGGATCTTGCCCACCAGCACAACACCTTAAAGATTGCGAGAGAATTAGCCGATAACCACAATGCCGCGGTTATCGTGGTTTTGCATGATCTCAACTTAGCCGCGCAGTATTCCGATCGATTGGTGGTATTGAAAGATGGCAATTTGGTGTGTGATGGCAAGCCTTGGGATGCACTGAAACCTTCGATGATAGAAGATGTGTATGGTTACAACAGTATCGTAGAAAAACACCCAACCATGAGCTTCCCTCAGGTTCACCCCGCACAATAAGTCCGATTAAGGAGCGACTCGTTTTGAGTATTCGTTCTTGATAACAATGACGTAATCCTAAGCCTCGATTTGTTCGGGGCTTTTTATTGGCTCACAGCCACTATCTCGGCTTAAACTCAATTTTATTAATAACCACAGCAGCAAGCACCAAAACGACTCACCTTGAGCATTTGAGGCTCTAGAAATGAACACTACCCGTTAGGGTTACTTAGCTTTTAACACTGAAGAGTAAAACAAGCCGCGAGCGTAAGCATATAAAAAGAAAGGAAATAACATCATTCAGCATCAATCAACAAGACTGCGACATCGATGTGGGATTGAGAGAAAAACGTACAAGAAGTGAAACTGCAAGCACAAAAAAAGGTTCATCGCGGATTAGCG